>JBFFFX010000039.1:0-11728 GCA_041557775.1 Acidimicrobiia bacterium
GCCCTCGCCGCCGGTGCGGCATATGCCGATGCGCGGGTGGTGATCGCCACCCAGGAGAGCGTCGACGTGCTCAACCAAGTCGTCGAGTCGATGGACCGGACCGAGACCGCCGGTGTCGGCGTCCGGGCGCTCATCGGCTCGTCGTGGGGTTTCTACGCCACCACCGATCTCACCGACGCCGCTGCGCGCCACGCGGGGGCGGTGGCGGCGGCGATCGCCGACGCGTCGGCGAGCGTGCCCGGACCACCGATGGAGCTGGCCGACGTCCCGATCGTCGCGGACTCGTACACCACGCCGTTCGAAGAGGACCCACTCCTCGTACCAATCGGGGAGAAGGTCGACCTCCTGGTCGAAGTCACCAAGACGATGCAGGCCGTCGCCGGCGTGGCACTGGCGCGGGGCAACATCACCTCCTGGGTCACCGACAAGTGGTTTGTCAGCTCTCAGGGCAGCCGGATCCATCAGCGCATCGTCGAGGCCGGCGGCGGGTACGACGCCACCGCGGTCGGTGAGCACGAGACGCAGCGCCGGTCGTATCCCCAGTCGTTCGGTCAGTTCGAGACCGGCGGCTTCGAGACGGTTCGCCGCTGGGACTTCGCCGGCAACGCACAGCGCATCGCAGAAGAGGCGGTCGCGCTCCTGGCGGCCCCGACGCTCGAGGAGGGAGAGAAGCAGCTCATCCTCGAAGCGTCCCAGCTCGCGCTTCAGATCCATGAGTCGGTCGGGCACGCCATCGAGCTCGACCGGATCCTCGGTTGGGAGGCGGCCTTCGCCGGTACGTCGCATCTCGACCTGGCGAAGCTCGGGACGCACCGCTACGGATCGGACCTCATGAACATCACCGCCGACGCCACACTCGTGGGGGCCCTCGGGAGCTTCGGCTACGACGACGAAGGCACGCCGGCGCAGCGAGTGGACATCGTCAAGGACGGCACGTGGGTCGGGGTGCTCTCCGGCCGTGACTCGGCAGCGGTCGCCGGCTTGCCGCCGGGTGGCATGGTCCGCGGCGACGGTTTCAACCGGCTGCCGATGGTGCGGATGACCAACGTCGGGCTGCTGCCCGGGGACTCCTCGCTCGAGGAGATCATCAGCGAGACCAAGGACGGCGTGTACATGGCCACCAACCGATCGTGGTCCATCGACGACAAGCGGCTCAACTTCCAGTTCGGCTGCGAGGCCGGCTGGGAGATCAAGGACGGCAAGCTCGGGCGCATGGTCAAGAACCCCACCTACACCGGCATCACGCCGCAGTTCTGGGGCACCCTCGACATGCTGGCCGGCGGCGACGAGTGGGTGCACTGGGGGACGCCCAACTGCGGCAAGGGGCAGCCGATGCAGGTGGGCCACACCGGTCACTCTGCAGCGCCGGCCAGGTTCTCCAACGTCCGGGTGGGGGTACAGGCATGACCGATCGCATGCAGCTCGCCGAGCGGGTCCTCGACCGTGTCGGCGATCGGGCCGAGGCCGACGTCCGCATCACTGGCGGCACGTCCTCGCTCACCCGCTTCGCCAACTCCTTCATTCATCAGAACGTCGGCGAAGAAGGCGACACGGTTTCGCTGCGCGTGGCGATCGAGGGCAGGGTCGCTTCGGGCACGACGACGTATCTCGCTGACGACGCGCTGGGTCGCTTCGTCGACGACACCATCGCCACCTGTGCGCTGCAGCCCGTCGACGAGACCTGGCCGGGCCTGGCGGCGCCCGCCGGCGTAGCCGACGTCGACCACTACGACGCCGCCACGGCGCAGGCGTCGCCGGCGGAACGGGCAGCGCGGGTGGCCGACTTCGTCGCCGCCGGCGACGGGATGCTCGCAGCGGGGTTCTGCCAGACGAGCGGTACCGAGATCGCCTTCGCCAACAGCAACGGAGTACGGCACGAGGGTCGGTACACGCAGGCGATTCTCGACGGGATTCACCAGACCGGTACCTCCGCCGGGTCCGGCCACGCGGCCTCGGTGCGGTTCGGCGACATCGACGCTCCGGCCGTTGGCGCACTGGCGGCGCAGCGGGCCCGGGACGGCGCGGAGGTGTTCGACCTGAAACCGGGGGAATACGAGGTCGTCCTCGCTCCCGAGTGCGTCGCCACCATCGGCATGTTCCTCGCGGTGTACGGCTTCAACGGCAAAGCCCATCTCGAAGGGCGGTCGTTCGTCGAGGTCGGCGCGAGCCAGTTCGACGAGCATCTCGACCTCGTCGACGACGTGACCGATTCGCGGGCGATGGGGGTGGCCTTCGATACGGAAGGGACACCGCGGCGGCGCACGGAGCTGGTTTCCGACGGGGTCAGCGTCGGGCTCGTCCACGATCGCCGGACCGCGGCGCGCTCCGGGGCCGGCTCGACGGGCCACGCGTTCCCGGGGTCCGAGACCTGGGGTCCGGTGGCTTCGACGCTCTTCGTCGGCGGCGGCGCCACGTCGGTCGACGAGCTGATCGCCGGCGTCGACCGCGGCTTGTACGTCGCGACCTTCAACTACTGCCGGGTGCTCGAACCGAAGACGCTCGCCGTCACCGGGCTCACGCGCAACGGGACGTTCATGATCGAGAACGGCCGTATCACAGGAGCCGTGAGCAATCTTCGCTTCACCCAGTCGTTCACCCAGGCGCTGGGGAGCGGCAAGATCCTCGGCCTCGGCGACGATGCCCGCTGGGCAGACTCCGAGTTCGGTCCCTGCATGGCCCACGCTCCTTCGGTCCGTCTCGCCGGGTGGAACTTCACCGGGGGAGCCGCGGGGTGAAACTGTTTGGGTGGCTCCGCCGCCCCCGCCTCGTGCCGATCGCCGTGTTGGACGACCGCGCCTCCGTCGAGGCGGCGTGGGAGCGACTCCAGGAGGCAGGCATCCCGGCCTCCGTCGATGGCGATCCGGGGCTGCTCGGCAACCCTGCGGTCACCCGGCTCATGGTGGAGGCGCCCAACGTGCAGGAGGCGCAGCAGCTCATCGCCGACATCGTCCGCGGTCGCAGCGCAGACTGAAAGGAGACCCCATGGCGGAACTCGCCGACCGTTTCGCAGCCGCCGCCGAAGAAGTGCAGCAGCTTCCCGAGCGCCCGGACAACGCCGACCTGCTGCGGCTCTACGCCTTGTACAAGCAGGCGAGCGAGGGCGATGTCGCCGGCAAACGGCCGGGGCTCACCGATTTCGTCGGCCGCGCCAAGCACGATGCCTGGGCCGGTGTCGCCGGCATGTCCGCGGACGACGCGATGCAGGCCTACGTCGACCTGGTCGAGTCGCTGAAGTCCTGATCGCGCCGGAAGCGTTGCGGTGCTCGTGGGCGTGCCCCACTGCCCTCAGCCGGGTTCACAGGACCAGGAGCACCTTGCCGAGGCTCGCGCGGTCGTGGATGTAGTCGTGTGCATCGGCGGTGCGGCCGGACACGAACGTTGCCGCGATCGCGGGCCGTAGCGAGCCGTCCTCGCATCCGGAGATCAACTCCCGCAGCCATCCGACGGCTCGCTCGCTCTCCTGCCGCACGTGCCCGAGGTTCACGCCGGTGCGACCGGCATCGGCGTGAGGTCCGCGTGATACCCAGCCCTTCCCGGCCCGGCAGCGGGTCAGCGGCTTCCCGCAGCCCGAGTACTTTCGGCGGCCCTGTGTTCGGAATCCAGATGTCACGCACACCGCACGTCCATGGCCGTGGCCGGGAGGGAATCTGACCGGCGTGCGAATGGTTGCCCTGCCCATGAGCAGCTTCACCGAAACCATCACGATCGACGCCCCCATCGACCGGGTGTGGGCGACGCTGGCCGACATCGGATCGATCCACGAATGGAATCCCGGGGTACACGACTCGTACACGATCTCGGAGGCGGCGAGCGGGCTGGGGGCGAGGCGCCACTGTGACCTGGGTGGCCGCAACTATCTGAAGGAGTCCGTCGCGTCCATGGCGGAGCACGAGCATCTGACGATGCGCGTCGACGAGAGCAACCTTCCTTTCGCCCGGGCCGACATCCGCTTCGATCTCGATGGCGACGGCAGCCGCACCACGGTGAGCGTGACCCCCGACTACGCCCTCAAGTTCGGACCACTGGGTGCACTGATGGACGTGGTCATGGTCCGCCGCACGTATCGCAAGGGCATGGCCAGCTTGCTGCGCGGCCTGAAACGGCACGTCGAAGTGGTTGATGCCTAGGTGTGGTCACGGACCCGCGCGTTCGTTGATCGGGTGGTGATGGATCGGGAGGCGGGTCACCTGCCGGACTCGGCGATGAGCCGGCGGAGGCGCCGGTTGAACCCCTCGGCGCTCGCCAGCGCGTCGATGGTGAGGTGCATCCGGTAGCGCCACTTGTTGTGGCGGTCGGCGGGGTCGTTGATGCGCTCGGCGTCGGCGTCGCTGCGACGGAGTGCTTCGTCGATCGCGAAGAGGTCGGTCAGGGGGATGATGCACAACATCGCTTCCGACGCGAGCTGACGGCGGATCAGGGTCTCCGCCAGCTCGCCCGAGAGAACCGTGGGCCGTTCGCCGTCGCGTCCCAGCGCTTCGTTCCACAGCCGCTGCGTGGCCTCCTCTTCGTCGCGCCACCACATCCGCAGCGTGGTCGTGTCGTGGGTGCTCGGCGAGACGACGGACAGATACGGCGCCTCGGCGGGGTCGGCGATCCACGCGCCGAGACGTTTCGGCATCCGCTCGATCTCGAGGCTCAGCAGACCGAGCTCACGCATCACCTGTGGCACGAGCTCAGGCACCATTCCCAGGTCCTCCCCGCACGTGAGGAGGTCGGTGGCGTCGACGATCACCGGCAGGGTGGTCCGTCCCTGCGCCTCCCATTGCGCGCTGTGGCGATGGTGGAAGAAGTCGATCGCCATCGCATCGAATCCCCGCTGCTGCTCGGGGGAGAGTCGCCGGTAGTGCTCGGTGTCCTGCCAGCTGATCCGCGGCGAGAAGCCACTCTCGTCTCGCAGCAGCAACACGTCGCCGGCGATGTCGAGCAAGCCACGGCACACGCCGGCGCGCTCGGCCTCGGCCAGGTCGCTGAGAAGACCATGGTCGAACGCCCGCAGGATGAGACGCTGCGTGGCGACGCCGGGAACGAGCCGCAGATCGTCTTCCCCAGCGGAGAACAGTGCCCGGCGGATCGTCTCGTGGTGCCGCCCGAAGACGCGCTCGAGGTGTGCCGCAGTGGTGACGGGTCGCGTGAGGTCGTCGATGTCGACGGTGCCGATCGCCGCCCGGACCTCGTCGGCGCTCAAGGGGAGCGACGGCCGGAAGTGGCCGAGGAGGCCGTCATCGGATTCGGGGGGCACCTCCCAGATGCGGAAGAAACCCAATACGTGATCGATGCGGTACACGTCGACGTACTCGGCGAGCGCCGTGAAGCGATCCCGCCACCACCGATAGCCGTCCTCGGCCATGCGGTCCCAGTTGTAGGTCGGGAACTTCCAGTTCTGACCGCGCACGGCGAACGCATCGGGTGGGGCGCCTGTTTGCGCACCCACGTGGAACAGCTCGGGCTGCGTCCACACGTCGACGCTCTGCGGGGCGACGCCGATGGGTAGATCGCCCTTCAGAGCCACCCCCAGGCTGCGGGCATGATCGGCGGCGGCGATGAGCTGGCGGCGCAGGTGGAACTGCACGAACCAGTGGAAGCGAAGGTCCTCGTAGTCGTCGCTCCCCGGGTCGGCCATGGCGTCGATGCGTTCCGGATCGAAGACGGCGTCGACTCCCCAGTTGGTGGTGTCGGCCGAGCCGTGGCGGTCGCGCAGCGTCGCCCACGCCGAGTACGGGCCGAGCCACTCCCACTCGTCGTCGACGAATGCGGCGAACTCGTCGTCGCCGTCGAGTTCGGGGCCGAGGTTGAGGTACGCGGCCCGCAGCAGCCCCCACTTCCGGTCCATCGCGGCTACGTAGTCGATCGCCTCGAGGTCCTCGAGCCCTTCCCTGGCGGCAGCGATGGCGTCCGCGATGCCCGCTCCCTCGATCGCCTCGAGGTCGATGTACAGCGGGTGGAGCGCCTGCACCGACACCGGGTTGTAGGGGTAGGAGTCCTGCCACGCGTGCGCCAGCACGGTGTCGTTCACGGGCAGCAGTTGGATCACGCGAAGGTGGTTGGCGGCTGCCCACTCGGCGAACGGAGCGATGTCGGTGAACTGGCCCGATCCGAGACTCCGGTCGCTGCGCAATGCGAAGACCGGTACCGCAACGCCGGCGCCACGCCAGCCGGGCAGACCGCGCACCTCGTCGTCGGTGACGACGGCGGATCCGGTGGCCGGTGGCAGGAGCCGATCGGGTCCCGATTCCCAGTAGGTCGCGCCGCCGGTGTCCACGACGACGTACTTGTAGGCGGTGGCGTCGGGGGGAAGATCGGCGCTGGCTTCCCACCACGGGTACGGCGCGGAATGCAGCGTGAGGCCTTCGGCGGGATCCCAATTGCCGAGCGCCGCACCTTCTCCGACCACAACGATCCTGGATCCCGGCCGCACCGCTGGTTCGAGCACGCGGAAGGTGACGCGTCCGCCGGCCTCGGTTTCGGTCGGGTAGAGCGACGCCAAGCTGCGGGTGAACAAGGCGCTCGTGCGGGAGCGGCGTCGCTCGTCTGGGGCCCGCCACCGATCGACGATCGCCATGGGCCAGGGCGCGGTAGGGAGCGAGCGGCTGGGGCCGTCCTCCTCGAGGGCCGCGCCGTCGCGTTGTGCCAGGCGGTAGCGATAGCGTCCACCCGGCGCCACGTCGGCGGTGGCGTGCCACCAATCGCCGGCAGACCACGTCATCTCGACCGTGTCGTCATCGATCGCGATGGTCATCGTCTGGCCGAACGCCGCAGCGTATTGGAGGTGAAACGTGATGAGCACGGGCTTTGAAACGATAGCCAGCGTCTGGTCGGTCGCAGCCCGCCCGCGGGTGCATCTCTCGGGCGATGGCCGCCGGTCGGGGCGATCGTCAGCTGCGGATGCCGAAGGTCTTGCGCAACGCAGTTGCGGCGGCGTGATGGCCGCACATGCCGTGGGTGCCCGCTCCCGGGGCGGTTGCGGCGGAGCACAGATACACGTCGTCCAGAACGGTCGCGTGGGGATGCGGTCCAAGCCGGGGGCGGGCGATGAGCTGGCGGAGCGTGGCGGCGCCGCCGGTGATGGCGCCGCCGACGTTGTTGGGGTTGTACCGCTCGTAGTCGGCCGGCCCCATGGAGTGGGTGGCGAGGATCGTGTCGCGGAATCCCGGGGCGAATCGTTCGATCTGATCCGTGATGGCCTCGGTCGCATCGCCTTCCCAGGCGGCCGGAACGTGACAGTACGCCCACGCAACGTGCTGCCCGCCGGGTGCGCGGGAGTCGTCGTACAGCGTCGGCTGCGTCAGCAAGACGAAGGGGCGTTCGGTGAAGCGTCCCTCCCATGCCGCCCGCTCAGAGAGGGCGATCTCCTCCAACGTGCCGCCAACGTGGACCGTGGCAGTCGCGGTGAGCCGGTCATCCCGCCAGGGGATGGGCTCGCTCAGCGCGTAGTCGACCTTGAAAGACGCCGGCCCGTAGATCCATCGGACCAGGCGAGTCCTGACTCGCGACGACAACTTGTCGCCCGCCATGGCGCCGAACTGCGCCGGGGTGACGTCGAGCAGCACCGCCCTGCTGCGCGGCAGCGAATCCAGGTTCCGCACCCACTGTCCCGTCTGGATCTCGCCGCCGAGGGAGGTGAGGTGGTCGGCGAGCGCCGCGGTCAGCCGAGCGGTGCCGCCGCGGACGATCGGCCAGCCGTTGCGGTGTCCGGCCAGCGCCAGCGCGATGCCCACTCCGTTCGTCGCCGCAAAGTCCAGCGGCAGGACCGAGTGCGCGGCGAGTCCGGCGAGCAGGGCCCGCGCTTCAACCGTCCGGAAGCTGCGGGCAAAGCGCTCTGCCGAGGGCAGCGCAGCGAGGCCGAGGCGGGCCATCGCCAGGGGTTGTTGCGGCCATCGCACTAGGGGCCCGAGCGCTCCAGCGAGCACGTCGTCCACCTGGGCCGCCAGCGGACCGATCCGCCGGCGATAGGTAGCCGCGTCCTCGCCGAGCCCGGCGGCGGTCGCGGTGACGTCGCCCTCGAGGAGTACGGCGGGGCGATCGTCGAGCGGGTGGGCGACCGACACCGGCGGCGTGACCCACTCCACGCCGAGCTCGGTGAGGGGAAGTCGGGAGAGGAACGGCGATGCCGGTCCGAAGGGGTGGGCGGCGGCGCAGACGTCGTGCCGGAAGCCGGGGAGGGTCAGCTCGGCGGTGCGAGTGCCGCCGCCGATCTGCTCGTGGCCCTCCACGACGAGGACGGACAAGTCGTGCAACGCGAGCTCGATGGCCGCGGCCAATCCATTCGGCCCGGATCCAACGACGACGGCGTCATACCGCTCGACCATGCAGCCAGGCTAGATCTGGAACTGACGGTGGCGGGTCATACGGGCGTCGTCGTCGATGGCGGTGAACTGGTAGTGCTTCTTCTTGTGGCCGGCCAGCGGGTTCGATGAACTTGACGTCGATCTGGAGACGGCCGGAGCGGCGGAGGAACGCACGGCAGAAGTCTGCCGGACACTACGGGACGCAACGACCTGTTGACACGTCGCACCACAACCCTATCGCGAGGTGCCGCTCTGGGCGTTCGGCGAAGTGCTCGTTCGTGCTTCAGTGATTTGGTGATCGGTGCTGGTCTCGTCGACCTGGCAAGTCCGTGTGTCCCAGATCCAGCCTGTCGAGGCGGTGTTTTCGATCGCAACCCGGTGACCGGGTCCCAGCGCCACCGTAGAATGCGTGCCTCGTCTCGGGGTCCCCGGGCACTGAGTCTTCGGAGTTGGGAATGAAGCGGGTTCCGCCTGGGTACATCCTGCCAAGCGCGGCTTTCACGGTGTCGGCGAGACTCATCCACAGCTACGTGTCTTGGGAGGACAGACCGCGACCTGGCGACGTCTTGTACGGCCGGATCGAGCGTCTGGGCGCCCATCGTGAGCTCGAGAACAAGAGTGGTCGAATCCACCGGATCGCCGACGGGTCGCGGTCGGTATTCGTCGTGGGTAACCGCTATGCGACCGACGCCTACGAAGCAGTGGTTCCGGACACTCCGGCCCGATCGCTGGACCTGATCGCACGATCAGGTGTCGTCGGCGAGGTACGACTTCGCAACAGCCGATTCGGAGACCCGACCCGGGTTCGCGTTCTAGGGCGGGTGCTGGACAAGGACAGGCAGCCTCTCAACACGCTCGATCACTCCCTGATTGCCCCGAAGATGTTCTCGAAGAAGACACCCCGCGCCAAGCTCGTCCTCGTTGTCGGTACCTCGATGAACTCCGGCAAGAGCACGGCGGCGGTTGCGTGTTGCTGGGCGCTCTCCGCGATGGGACATGAGGTGAGGGCCTCGAAGGTGACTGGCACCGCGTCGCTCAAGGACATTCTCCACATGAACGATGCAGGGGCGAAGGTCTACAACGACTTCTCCTACTTCGGTCACCCGTCGACATACCTGCTGCCAAAGGACGACCTCCTCGCTGTCTTCAACGGCTTGGACCTCCGCTATGCGAACAATCCCAGGAATTTCTGGGTCGTCGAGTTCGCCGATGGGATCCTGCAACGCGAGACGGCCGCATTGCTGTCGCATCCCGACGTCGTCTCACGGATCCACCGACTGGTGTTCTGTGCCAGGGACACCTTCGGTGCGCTGGGGGGCCTACGCATCCTGCGCGACACGTTCGGTCTAGAGCCAGACGCGATGTCCGGCCTCGTATCTGGCTCCCCGCTAGGGATCCGGGAACTGAGCGAACACACTGCGATTCCGGTGTTCGACAGCGCCGAACCGGATCTCAAGCAGCTCGCCGGCATCTTGCTCTGAGAGCACAACGGACGCCGACCTGCCGAACGCTCAGCCAGTGTTGGCTACGAGGCCCGTTCTGCATACATCGAGGAGCTCGTTCGGGAGCTTGGGCTGCACGAACTCGATCGGATTCGGACGCCAGGTCGAGTCAGCGGGTGGGAAGCACGTCACACTCGGTGGTCACCTGGGCTCGGCCAAGCGAGCGCGTAGGCATCGCTGGGCGCTATTGGAGTGTGCGCTCGTCGTGGCTCGGTATCGGGTGATCGGGGTGGGAGGTCAGCGACGCTCATGTGGCCACCGCCAGTACACGACGAACGTAGTTGCTTCTCGCGGGACTCGTTGGGGCGTCATTGCGGGCGCGTGGGGATTGATGCTGCTAACCATCAAGGCATGAAGTCCGAATTGCTGAGAGGGCAGGTTTCTGCCATGTGGCGGGGCATGCTCGGCTTCGGGGCGCGCCCCGATGACGCACCAGGGCCGCGCGAAGCCAAGCGCATCATCGTGGCAATCCTTTGGATCTCTCTTCCCATGACGTCGGTGTGGGTCGTACTGAATGTTGTCCAAGGTGCGCCGCTGGCAGGTGTGGCGCTGGCGGCAGTCGGCGTGTCGAGTCTTGTCGTGTTGCTGGTCATCAGAGCCCGTCCCGGCCGCTTCCCGTTTGCGATCCAGTTCGCCTTCCTCGGCAACAACCTCGGCTCTTTGGCGCAGACGTTGCTCTTCGGAGGTCTCCTTGCCTCCGGGTTGAACATGGTATGGGCATTCCTCGGAGTCCTCGGTGCCCTGATTGTCTTTGGATATCGCGTTGCCGCGTATTGGATGGGGGCTTTCGTGGTGTCGGTGGCAATTGGCGTCGTGGTACCCAACTACTGGCATGGGCTCTACACGCTCGACAATGTCGAAGCGATCGCTGCCTTCAATCTGGTCACCGTGATGCTGGCGGCGTTCTTCGTCCTGGTCTACTTCATTCGACAACGTGATCGCTTCCAGGCCGAGTCCGATGATCTGCTGCGCAACATCCTTCCCGACGAGATCGCAGAACGCTTGAAGGCGGACATGTCGATGATCGCCGACGATTATCCCCAGGCCTCGGTGCTGTTCGCCGACGTGGTCGAGTTCACTCCACTGTCAGCCGACATGGCGCCACCGCAACTCGTCGGGCTCCTCAATTCGGTGTTCACCAAGTTCGACGAGTTCGTTGCAGAACTCGGTTTGGAGAAGATCAAGACCGTCGGTGACGAGTACATGGTCGCCGCCGGTGTCCCGATCCCACGGCCAGACCACGCCGTGGCGATCACCGAGTTGGCGTTACGCATCCGCGACCACGCCGCGACTCATGACTTCGACGGGCACCGCCTGCAGTTGCGGATCGGAATCCATTCCGGTCCGGTGGTGGCGGGCATCATCGGTACCCACAAGTTCTCCTATGACCTGTGGGGCGACACCGTGAACACCGCAAGCCGCATGGAGTCGACAGGCGTCGCAGGCCAGATCCAAGTCACCGCAGCCACCCGCGCACTGCTGGCCGACAGTGGCTACACCCTCGAGCCACGAGGCACCATCGACGTCAAGGGCAAAGGCCCAATGCAGACCTGGCTCCTCGTCGGTCCAAACGGGACCGGATAGCGTCCGCCATCGGCAGCGACCAGAGCCATTGCATCGGATACCGCGCCACAGCGCTGAAGCGGGTGACGGCTGGAGGCGAATTCGGAGTCGGCCGAGGATAGGGTTGGGGCATGCGCACCGGGCTTGTTGTCGAGGATCTCGGCGGGTTTCTGTGCAGCCGGATCCTGGCAACGTTGGCGACGTACGGTCGGGACGGGACCGTTCGATTGTCACCTGTCTGGTTCGAGTGGTCGGATGGGGGATTCAATGTGGTGGTGGGCGCCAACGACGTGAAAGCTCGGCATCTCAAACGTGATCCGCGTGCGTCACTCACTGTGTGCGAGAACGACCCCCCTTATCGGGGTCTCGAGATCCGAA
>JBFFFX010000040.1:0-11717 GCA_041557775.1 Acidimicrobiia bacterium
ATGTCGAGGCGAGAGCCCGGCCAGCCGTGCTGATACACGACCGGCGAGCCCGCCGGCTCACCGAAGTCGGCGTACCCCAGAGTCCGACCGTCGGCGAGGCGGAGCGTCTGATGAAGGCGGCCGTCTACCACAGAAAGGTGATTCTACCGAGGTGCGGGGCGCCCCGTTTGGGTCGCCCATCTCACTTGGAGAGGTGGAATCGAGCTGTCGTGTTGCCTCGCGTGTCGTGCGAGCTCGGGTTGGGTGACCGGTTCGTGTTGACCGTTGTCGACGCGGAGAAGGTTCGATTCCCGTCCGCCTCCGCGAGGTGAGCGTGGGCGCCGTTCGCCTGTGTGCGGGGGTGCCAGTCGGCCCTCACCGGCATCGATGACGCATGCCGCTTTGGGGCCATAGGACCCTGATCCGGCCGACCCGGGTAGCTGACGATCGGAGGAAAAGAGGAGGAAGCATGGCTCGTCCGTTGATAGTCGTGTGTGCCCTGGTGCTGGCTGCGGCCGCCTGCGGTGATGGCGACTCGGCGGCATCCTCGACGACGGGTTCCCCCACGACACTGACGACGATGGGTCCGGCGACCACCGGCGCACCAACGACGGCGCCGCCTACGACCGCACCGACGACCACGACGCAGGCCGCGACAACGACGTCCACCGAAGCAACCACGACCACCGCTGCCGGACCGGCGGGCGAGGCCTACGACTTCTGGGTTCCGGTACCCGCCGAAGGTGCGATCGTCGGAGTCGTCGGCGTGCGCCACGACGACGTGCTCAACGTACGTTCGGGCCCCGGGGTCGACTTCGCCGTGATTGCCACGCTCGACCCGACTCGGTCGGGAATCACCGGCACCGGCAATGGGTGGCAGCTGCCCTCGGGCTCGGTCTGGTGGGAAATCGAGGTGGGCGGCGTGGTCGGCTGGGCGAACCAGCAGTACCTGTCGCGCCTCGACGGCGTGGACGACTTGACGTCGCTCGTCGTCGACCGGCTGGGTGAGATTCCCGCTGCCGAGACGATGCTCGATCTCGGGCTGATCGTGGCGAACGCCCTCGCCGATGTGGACGTCGGCTCCGACGTCGTGATGTCGGTCGCCCCGAGCGTCGGCGATCTCGGCGAGGTCACCTACGACGTCGTCGGGATCGGGGATGATTCCGTCGGCGGCTGGCGCCTCCACGTCTTCGGGCAACCCACCGCCGGCGGGGAGGGTTTCTCGCTGATGTCCGTCGAAGCGACCGTGTTCTGCCAGCGAGGCACCAGCGACGGAATCTGCGTCTGACGGCGCGCCCAGACCCCAAAGGCTGAGCCGAATCCGGGTCTCGCGGGCGTGCGAGGCCCGTGAGGTGCTCGCTACGGCACTCGTTGGCCGCCGTGGCATTTATCCTGCGATGGCCGTTGACAGGAGGACGATGGCCTCCGACCGCGAATTCGGAAACATCATCAACGACCGGCGTCTCGAGCTCGGGTTCTCGCTGGGTCAGCTCGCCAACCGCCTCGGCACGACGGCGAGCAAGGTTCGCGCGTGGGAGCGCGGTCAGAGCCATCCCGACGAGGCAACCATCGAGCGTCTCGCCGAGGAGCTCGATCTGGACGTCGACATGCTCAGGGCGAGTGCTGCCGCGACGGCCGCCGATGCGCCGGATCGTGCCGGTGACGCCACCGCCGTCGTCGCGGCACAGCAGCCGGACGCCCCGCCGGTCGATGACGCCCCGGCGGTCGATGCCGCCGGAGAGGCCCCGGACGCAGTGTCCGAGACCAGTGAACCGGTCGCAGAGGCGGACGCCGTCGACACCGAGCAGGAGGAGGCTCCGGAGCGCGAGGCGGAAGCAGTCACCGGTTTCGACGGGGGCGATTCGGTCGGCGTGACGGGCTTCGACGGCGACGACGGCGAGGGTGGCGAGCAGGAGCCGACGGGTCTCGTTGCGACCGGATCGCCCGAAGGTGTCGATGCGTTCGACACTGCACTCGAAGAGCACGCTGCTGACGACGAGGAGGCGCCGGACCCCGACGCTGCCGAGGGGGACACGGAGACCGCCGCGGACCTGGAGGACGACGCTTCGGATCTCGTCGACCTGCCCACCGAAGCCGTGCCCGTCGTTGCCGCTCCCGGCGCCGTTCCGGGTGCGCCTGCTGCCGCAGTGGCCGTGGCCACGGCTCCGCCGAGAACCGCAACGGCTTCCGCTGAGCCGGTCGAAAGGGCGGGCATGTTCGCTCCGATCGAGCGGCTGTTCCGCATGATCTTCGACCCGAAACGGCGCATCCTGTTCTGGATCAGGACGGTGTTGACATTGATCGTCTTGCTCGTGCTGCTGCGGGTGCTGATGTGGGCGGTGCCGGAGTTCTTCGAGGCGCTGAAGGACATCCTCGATACGATCGAGTCGACACCGACCGAGGCCGAACCCAGCCGTACGATCTTCGAGTCCTGATCACGGGCACGGCTCCGGCGAACCGATCCGACGGCGAAGCCGGCAACGAAGATCTACGCGGGAGCGACGCACCAAACCCTTTGCGTCGGCGTGGTCCCGAATCCGGGTCGGGTCACCGCCGGGCTGCTACGTCGCCGCCGCGGTGACGGCGGCGGCGACCGCATCGTGGACCGTTCGTTGGAGAGGGTCGGGGAGCAGCTCGTCGGGAGGTGCGAGGCGGGCGATGGCTTCGGCTGCACGGCGTTTCATCGTGTTCGTGATCCGCACTGCGTCGGCGTCGAGTGCGCCGCGCATCAAGCCGGGATAGGCGAGCACGTTGTTGACGATCGACCCGTCGGTGGCGACGGCGGCGCCCGCAGCCAGTGCGGCATCGCGGTCGATCTCGGGAACCGGATTCGTGAGCGCCATGATCACCTGGCCCGGTCTGACCCAGGCGGGATCCATCAGGTGCGCTCGTCCGGTGGTCATGACCAGGACATCGGCACGTTCCATGACCTCCCGCATCGCCGGCTCACCCGCCGAAGATGCAGTGAACGGAGTTGCCCCGGCGAGGGGAGGGAGCCGACGGCCGGCTTCCGGCACCGGGTCGTAGGCGAGAACCTCGGCGAACGGGAACTCGGTGGCGAGCAGCGCGATCGCCGATCCGGCCGCCCCGAGTCCGATCTGGCCAAAGGTGAGATCCTCGATCGGGCGTTGGATCAGCTCTGCCGCCCGGAGCGCTGCAGCAAGCATGACGACCGCGGTTCCGTGCTGATCGTCGTGGAACACCGGAACGTCGAGTTCGGCATCGAGCCGGGTTTCGATCTCGAACACGCCGGGGGAGGCGATGTCCTCCAGATGAATCGCACCGAAGCCGGGGGCGATGTTGCGCACCGTGGTCACGATCTCGTCTGGATCCTGGGTGGCGAGCACGATCGGCACGGCGTTGAGGTCGGCGAACATGGCGTAGAACATCGCCTTGCCCTCCATGACGGGCAGGCTTGCTTCGGCGCCGATGTTGCCGAGTCCGAGTACCCGGCTGCCGTCGCTCACCACGGCGACCGTTCTGCGCTTCCAGGTGAGCTCGCGGGCCCTCGCCGGGTCAGCGTGGATCGCCATGGACACCCGAGCCACGCCGGGTGTGTACACCTCCCGCATGTCTTGCAGAGTCCGAACGTCCACCGCAGGAACAACGCTGAGTTTCCCCCCTCGGTGCCGGTCGAACGCGCGGTCGACGGGCGCGGCGATCAGCTCGACTCCCTCCACGGTGCGGATGGAATCGGTGATCGGTCCGATGACGTCCTCCGTCGGGGCGATGACGACGACGTCGCGGATGTTGTAGTCGGGGGTGATGTGGATGGTCTCGATCTCGCCGACTTGGGCGCCGTGCTGTGCAATCGCGTGCAGCAGGCGCGCCAAGGTCCCGACCCTGCGAGCCGTCTTGACCCGGTAGACCTCGTCGCGTTCGATCACGAGTGCCCTTCCTGGACGAAGGATCGAAGTATGCCAGTGCCCGGAATGATCCGGGCCAGTGCGAACGCGGTGCGGAGCCTCGTCGCTGCACTAGCGTCGTCTGCCATGAAACGGACCGTGACTGCCCTGCTCGGCTTGGCCCTCGCCGTCTCCGCCTGTGGCGGCGGCGCCGATCCCACCTTCCCCGACGATGCCGGTGCGATCCGCGTCTCCTCGGACCTCGGTCTCGGTCGGGAACGACTCCTGTTCGCGGTCGGCGCCGCGGACGGCACGCGGCTCGGAGGGCCGGAAGCGGAAGTGACCGTCGAGGTCTTCACCGAGGGCAGCCAAGAGTTCCAGCGGGCCGAAGCGATCTGGACCTGGATCGTGCCCGATGCGATCGGGCTCTATCGCGTCGAGTTCGAGTTCGGCACTCCCGGCATCTGGGCGGCCGTCGTGATTCCCGCCGAGGGCGAGGCGCTGGACCCGTTGCTCTTCCAGGTGAACGCCCAACCCTTCGCCCCGGCACTGGGCTCCCCGGCGCCGGCGGCTCCGACGCCGACGCTCGATGATCTTCCGATCGAGGAGTTGACGACGGATCCGGAACCGGATCTCGACTTCTATCGGATCTCGCTCGAGGAAGCGCTCGCCTCAGGACGTCCGACCGTGCTCGTGTTCAGCACCCCGGCGTACTGCCAGACGGCCGCGTGCGGGCCGGTGCTCGACAACGTCAAGGGCGTCGCCCCGGATCATCCGGACGTGAACTTCATCCACGTCGAGGTCTACACCGGGCTCACCGATCCCGATTTCGCCCCCGACGTCGACCACCTCGCCCCGGCGGTGACCGAGGAGTGGTACTCCTTGCCGTCCGAGCCGTGGGTCTTCGTGATCGATGCGGACGGCACCATCGTCGGCCGATTCGAGGGCGTGCTCGATCCAAGCGAACTGACCGCGATCCTGCCATGATTTCATCTGCTCGATGCGGCTCGGTACGATGCCGCCCGCATCGAGTACCAGTCCGGCCGATTCCGAGAGACGACTGCAACGTGACTCCAGCGAAGGAGACATCCGACCTGCCGCCGCGGCGGCGTTGGTCGCGCACCGGGCGGCGGCTCTTCCCCGTCGCCCTCCTGCTCTTGTTTTCGGCGTGCTCTGGCGACGGGCCGCAGTCGTCGCTCGAGCCCCAAGGGCCGCTCGCCTCTGAAATCGACGGGTTGTGGGAGTTCGTCCTCATCCTCGCCACGGCCGTGTTCATCCTGGTCATGGTGGGCTTCGTCGTCAGCGTCGTGCGTTTCCGGGAACGCAAAGGCGACACCCGCGAACCAAAGCAGGTGCACGGCAACACGCGGCTGGAGATCGCATGGACAATCCTGCCTGCCGTGCTCCTCGCCGTGCTCGCGGTTCCCACCGTGCAGAAACTGTTCGAAATCCGGGAGGTGCCCGAAGGCGACGACGTGCTCCAGGTGAAGGTCACCGGGCACCAGTGGTGGTGGGAATTCGAGTATGTCGATTACGCGGCGCCGGACGGGCGGACGCTGATCACGGCAAACGAGCTGCACATCCCGGCAGATACCAAGGTCAACCTCACGATGACCTCGGCGGACGTGATCCACAGCTTCTGGGTTCCGCCGCTCAACGGCAAGCGCGACGTGGTGCCGGGCCGCATCACCAACCTCACCCTCGAGGCCGACGGCGACGCCGTCACCGACAACGTCGGTTTTGGTCCCGGCGTGATCCTCGGGCAGTGCGCCGAGTTCTGCGGACTCGCCCACGCCGACATGCGGTTGCGGGTCTTCGTGCGCAGCGATGCAGACTTCGAGGCCTGGGCGGCGGCCCAGCTCGAACCTGCCGTCGTCGCCGAGGAGGGCCCCGTCGCCGAGGGGTACGAGACCTTCACCCAGGTGTGCACGGCGTGTCACCAGGCGACCGTCAGCCTGCCGGACGGCACGGTGACGACCGTCGGGGTCGAGAACTACGTGACCAGCCGCGACGTCGACTTCCGCTCCTCGTTCGGGCCCAATCTGACCCACTTCGGTAGCCGCACCACCTTCGGCGGCGCCAGCTTCGACAACGTGACCGAGCACCTCTCGGCCTGGCTGGCGAATCCGTCGGACTTGAAGCCGATGGACCCTGACCGCAACGACATCCCGGCACGTCGCATCCTCGGCATGCCGAACTTCCAGCTGTCCGAAGAGCAGATCAAGAACCTCGTGGCACTCCTGCAGGAGTGGCAGTGAGCGAGCACGTGAGGGGAGGCAGGCCGGCATGGCGGTGACCACCGAGCGGACGATGCTGCCCGCAACCGGTGAGACCGGGCTGTGGAGCTGGATCACGACCGTCGATCACAAGCGGATCGGCTTGCTGTACGCAGTCACCGCGTTCTTCTTCTTCATCGTCGGCGGCCTCGAGGCCGTTTTCGTCCGGCTGCAGCTCGCCCAGGCCAACGGTGAGGTGCTGAGCGCCGAGGCGTACAACCAGCTCTTCACGATGCACGGTCTGACGATGGTCTTCCTCGTCGTGATGCCCATCGCCGCCGCATTCACCAACTACTTCCTGCCGATCCTGCTCGGGGCCCGGGACGTGGCGTTCCCCCGCCTGAACGCGTTCAGCTACTGGCTGTTCCTGTTCAGCGGAATCATGATCTACACCTCGTTCTTCGTTGGCGGCGCTCCCGACGGCGCCTGGGTCGGCTACTCGCCGCTCGCCACGCAGATGACCGAGGTCGTCCGGATGGACTACTGGGCGATCGGTCTCAACCTCCTCGGCGTCGCCTCCATCGCCTCCTCGGCCAACTTCATCGCGACCATCTTCACGATGCGGGCGCCGGGGATGACGCTGCTGCGGATGCCGGTGTTCGTGTGGATGTCGATGGTCGTGGCGTTCCTGCTGATCTTCTCCCTGCCGCCGGTCGCCATCGGTCTCTTCCAGCTCTTCCTCGACCGCAACTTCGGCACCGTCTTCTACGAGGCGGCCGCCGGCGGCGATCCGTTGCTCTGGCAACACCTCTTCTGGCTCTTCGGCCATCCCGAGGTCTACGTGCTGATCCTGCCGGCGATGGGCATCGTCTCCGAGATCCTCCCGGTCTTCAGCCGCAAGCCGCTGTTCGGCTACGAGTTCGTCGTCTTCTCCGGCGCCGCCATCGGGTTCGTCGGCTTCGGCGTGTGGTCCCACCACATGTTCACGTCCGGCATGGGTCCGGTCGCCGAGGCGGGATTCGCGGTCGCCACGATGATCATCGCCATCCCGACCGGGGTGAAGATCTTCAACTGGATCGGCACCACGTGGGGTGGTCGCTTACGCTTCACGACGCCGATGCTCTTCTCGCTCGGCTTCATCGCGATGTTCGTCATCGGCGGCCTGTCCGGCGTGACCCACGCCGTCGTGCCGGCCGACACGCAGCAGCACGACAGCTACTACGTCGTCGCCCACTTCCACTACGTGCTGTTCGGCGGCGCCATCTTCGGCTACGTCGGCGGTGTCTACTACTGGTTCCCGAAGTGGACCGGGCGGATGCTCGACGAGGGGCTGGGCAAGTGGCACTTCTGGTTGATGATGCTGGGCTTCAACCTCACGTTCGCCCCGATGCACATCCTCGGCCTCAACGGCATGCCCCGCCGCACGTACCGCTACGGCGAGGACCTGGGATGGGACTTGTGGAACCTCGTCGCGACGATCGGGGCGCTCGTGATCGCCGCTTCGTTCCTCTTCTTCATCTACAACATCATCGTGTCGCGCAAGCGAGGAGCGGTCGCGGGGAACGACCCGTGGGACGGTAGGACGCTGGAGTGGACGACGACCTCGCCACCCCCCGTTCACAACTTCGACGAGGTGCCGGTCGTCAAGTCGCTGGACGACTTCTGGCACACGAAATACGGAGAGGATGTGTCCGGCCGCGCCGTGCGGAGGACCGAGGCTTCCAGCGGCACGCTCGCCGATGCCGCACCCGATGATGAGACGGCCGACGATCACCACGAGGAGATCCACTTGCCGTCGCCGTCGTACTATCCGGCGCTGTCGTCGCTCGGCATCGTGATCCTGGGCTACGGGCTCGTGTACCTCTCCTGGGGATGGATCGCAGTGGCGATGGGCGGCATGGTCATGCTGTGGGGACTGTTCGGATGGTCCCTGGAGCCACCGACGAGGGACGAACACTGATGGCCGACGCCCACCCTGTCGCCGAAGCGCTCTCCACGGAGCATCACGCAGGCGAGCACGACGTCCACTTCACCCGCAAGACCGCGATGTGGGTGTTCCTGGGCTCGGAGTGTTTGTTCTTCGGCTCGATGATCGCCACGTTCCTCCTGTACCGGAACACGACCGAAGGTGGGCCCGGTGTCGAGATCTTCGACATCCCGTTCACCTCGGCATCGTCATTCGTGCTGCTGATGAGCTCGCTCACGATGGTTCTCGCCCACAACGCGTTCGAGCGGAAGGATCCTCGCCAAGGGCGAGTGTGGCTCGCAGGCACGGCACTGTTGGGCGCCACGTTCCTCGCCGGTCAGATCTTCGAGTTCACCGAGTTCGTCCACAAGGGACTGTCCCTCGGGACGAGCCCATTCTCTTCCTCGTTCTACATGTTGACAGGGTTCCACGGTCTGCACGTCGCCGTCGGCGTGATGATGCTCGCGGCGATGTTCATCCTGTCGCTCGCCGGGCGGCTCAACGACGAGCACGGTCTGAACGTGGAACTGATCGGGTTGTACTGGCACTTCGTCGATATCGTGTGGATCGTGATCTTCACCGTCGTCTACCTGATGCAGGTGTGAGCATGGCCGAGGCAACCTCTCATCCCACGCCGAAGGTGTATTGGCTGATCGCCTTCGTGCTCGCCGTGGTGACCGCAGTCGAGGTCGCGATCCCCAGCATCGAGGCGTTGAACCCCATCAAGATTCCGTCGCTCCTGATCCTGGGTGCAGTCAAGTTTGCGATCGTCGTCGCGTTCTTCATGCACCTGAAGTTCGACAAGCCGCTGTTCCGGTCGCTCTTCCTGATCGGCGTGTTCGGGACGCCGCCCTTGTTCATCGTCGTTCTGCTGACGTTCAACTCGCTCTGAGCGGATGTCCGCCGCATCTTTCTCCGACGTCGTCGCGTTCCACCTCCACCTCGACGTCGTGGGCGTGGTCACCGCGGCTGCGGTCTTCTACGAGTACGGCATCCGGCGTCTGGGTCCCACGCAAGCCCCTCGGGGCGAGGTGATCGTCACCAGGCGCCAGCGCATTCTCTTCTACTCGGGTCTCGCGGTCGTCCTGGTGGTGTCGGGCTACCCGCTGCACGACATCGGCGAGTCGAGCTTGTTCATCTTCCACATGATCGAACATCTCGGCATCTCCCTCGTCGCCCCTCCGCTGTTGCTCTACGGAACGCCCTGGTGGCTCATCCGCCTCGTGGTGCGCCCGGTGCTGCCGCTTCTGCGAGTGCTCACCAAACCGTTCGTGGCGCTGGCGTTGTTCAATGCCGCGCTGGGCCTGGTGCACGTCACGGGCGTGCTCGAGCAGATGCTCGCTTCCGAGTTGTTCCACTTCGGGATCCATGCGCTGCTCTTCGGGACCGCAGTCCTGATGTGGTGGCCGATTGTCGGCCCGATCCCCGATCTGCCCAGGCTGCAGCCCTTCCAGCGGATGGGCTACCTCTTCCTCCAGTCGCTCGTGCCGACGGTGCCCGCATCGTTCCTCACCTTGGGCGATGCCCCGCTGTACAAGATCTACGAGACCTTCCCCCGCTTGTGGGGGATATCGGCGCACACGGATCAGGTCATCGCCGGACTCATCATGAAGCTGGGTGGCGGGCTGCTGCTGTGGGGCTTCATCGCCGGAGTGTTCTTCTCGTGGTGGGCCGAGGAACAGCGGTACTCGGCGCCCGTGCGGCAGATCCACCGGGTCTGATGTCGCGTGCGCAGCGTCTTGGTGCCGCCGTCTTGTGTCTCGGCCTGGCCGTCACCGGCTGCGGCAGCAGCGACGATGACACCCTGACGGGCGTGGTCGTCGACGTGGTCGGCGACCTCACGTCGGTCGAGTCCTTCGTCCTGCGGCTCCCCGACGGCACCGACCGGCGCCTCGTACCGGCCGCGACGGTGACCTCCCACGACGGTGGTGCGATAGGGCATCTCCGTGATCACCTGCGCAACGGGGAGCCGGTGAGGGTTCGCTACGAGATTGCTGCCGACGGGACCTGGATCGCCCGTGACGTCGAGGATGCGTCCTAGGCGCTCAACGCTCCCACGGGCGATAGGCCAGCAGGGTGGCGCCGCCCAGCACGACGGCGCCTGCGATGCTGAAGAGCGCGACGGCGAGTGCCCCCTGCGCCTCCAGCAGGACTCGGGACAGGCCGAACGCAAAGGCCCCCGCAATCACGACCGCCACGATGGGGATCGCGACGGAACGTGCCATGGCCATCATGAGCTCTCGGGACGTGGTCGGCCATGCCACACCGCCGAAGCCGAGGAGGTCGGGCCGGGCCAGCCGGTCGACGATGTACGCCGTGACCGCTCCGGCGACCGCTCCGGCTACCAGGGCGATGAGCACGAACCGGAAGACGGACACGGTCACCACTCCGGCGGTGATGTCGGCGAAGGCGCCGATCCCGGCGCGCAGCATCGCGTAGGCGGCGATGCCGGAGGTCAAGCCGGCGATGGGGAGTTGCCAGCGCAACGGGAACTTCGGCGTGTCGGGCTCGCTCTCTCGGGCGACGGCATACGTGAGCCCAGCGACGGCGAGACCCCCGAGGATGCCGGCGACGACGACGATGAGGTACATGCCCCCGCTCGAGGCTGCGAACTCGATCGCCGCGCGCGGGCTCCCGGCCCTGACCGGCGTTGCTTGTGCCGCACCGAGTGCGAATCGGCCGCCGAACAGCGCGACGGCGGCGAGGCTGAGGAACCCGCCGGCGACGGCTCCGTACAGGATGGCTCGGAAACGCGACACGAATACTCCTGAGTGGCTGGCGTCCGGCCGGGATCATAGTCGGGGTCGGCGGGGCCTACTGTGCCTCCGGCTTCCACGGCGCACGTCGTGCCCGAGATGGGGCGCGCCGGGCCCGCGCTGCGATCAGAACCTGCCGCAGGCGTCGGGGGCGTAGATGCCGCTCACGATGTCATCGCCCTCGATCGGACCCCACAGCAGCAGTGCTCCCGTATTGGCGCTGAACAGCCTCCAGACCGGTCCCAGCTCCGGGTCGTCCGTGCGGCGGACGTCGAAGTCCTCATACGTCAGCTGAAGCTGTCGGTACGACGTCCCGGCGCTGAGGCCGCTCAGAGTGGTCAGGTTCGCCGCTTCCGACGAGAAGCCCCCCAGGGCGAAGTCGAAGCGATAACCCGCAAAGGTCTCTGTGCCGTCGGGATCGACGACCACGATTGCGGCGAACGGTCCCCAGATCACGACCCGCTCCGTGTCCCCCAAGCAGACGCCCCACTCACCCACGGAGAGTCGGGGGCCGGTGTCCGAGTCGGGGTCGCCGAGGCTTGCGATGAGCCGGCCGATCGCGTCCGCGGCGGGCTGGCCGAACTTGATGTCGCCGATACCGTCGACCCTCAACGGCAGGTCTTCGATCGGGATCGGCGTACCAACGCTCAGGTAGGGATCGAAGCTCACCGGCGTGCCGTTGCCGGCCGTTGCGGTGTCCGCGGGGGTCTCATCGGCTGTTGTGCCGGCATCGGTCGTGCCATCGTTCGATGGTTCTCCCGCCGGCTGGGAGGTGCCCGTTGCGGCAGCGTCGCCGGCGCCATCGTCGCCGAGGAGTTGGAAGAGGGCGATGCTGACCACGATCAGCAGCAGGCCGAGGACCAAGCCGGTGAGCAGCGGCGAACGTGGCGGCAGCGGAGGTGGAGCTCCGGAGCCGTCGAACGGGTCGTCCGGTGCCGTCTCTATCGACCCGGGC
>JBFFFX010000041.1:0-11700 GCA_041557775.1 Acidimicrobiia bacterium
CGAGGTGGCCGCCCTGGTGGGGCCGTGCCTGAGCCACAACGCCATCGCCGCGGCGGCGGTGGCCGAAGAGCACCGGGTGCCGATGATCTCGCCGATGGCCACGCACCGCGAGGTGACCGCGGGCAGGCGCTTCGTCTTCCGGCTCGCGTACGGATACCAGAATTCGGCGGCGCGCGGTGTGCCGTGTCGGGTCAGCTCGCGGTCCGCCCTGGCGGCGAGGAGATAGAACCCGAGCTGCAGCGATCCGGAGGCCTCCGCCAGCGGGATCGCGGTGCCGGAGGTCGTGTAGTCGACGATCGCCAGGTCCGTGCCCCGCTTCTCGATCCGGTCGGCGAACCCGAGCCACGCGGCGCCGCCGATCTCCATCTCGAGCCGCCGCTCGACGTCGATGACGTGGCCGTCCGCCGGCCACTTCTCGTACAGCAGGGCGATCACGAGCGCGGCGCGGCGGCGCCACGCTTCGGCCACGGGACCGCCGCCGAAGTCGTCCGGGTCGAACACCTCGTCCAGGATCGCGGCGGCGTCCGCGGCATGGCTGCGCGGCTCGCCGCGCGCCAGGGCGCGCTGCTCCGCGGCCTCGAGCACGGCGTGGACGAGCTTGCCCACGGAGGCGTGGGGACCGGGCTGGTCGGCGATACCCAGCCGCCGTTGCAGGGCGTAGCGCCGCGGGCACTGGAGGTAGGCAGCGGCCTGGCTGGGGGAGAGCCGCAGCTCCGGGCCGACGAGGCCGCGGTCCTCGCCGGCCCGCCGGAGGCCGTTGAACGACCATGGATCGCGGAGCCCGAATCGCGGTCCCGAAGCGAGCAGGTCGAGCGCGGCGAGCCGCCGTGGACGGCGTTCCGCAGGGTCGCCGACGATTCTGCGCAGCAATGCCTCGGCCTCGGCGGGTGTGACCGGAGGTCGGTCGCCGGGGGGTGGCGTCGCCGCGTCGGCCACGGTCGCCGTGCCTGCGACGAGCGCCAGAAAACGCGACGGAATGCCACGCCCCTCCTCGAATCCGGCCGACGTTGCGGTCCAGACGACCCGGCGAGCGGCCCGGGTCATCGCCGTATAGGCGAGGCGGCGCTCTTCCTGCAGCCGGAACCGGTGATACGCGCCGGGCTCGCGGGGAACGTCCGGCAGCAGGTGACGCACGCCGAGCAGCGAGTCGCGCGCCCGCAAGTCGGGGAAGACGCCTTCGACCGCATCGGCGATGAAGACGACGTCGAACTCGAGTCCCTTCGCCTGATGCAACGTGGTCACGGTGAGCCAGTCGGTCTCAGGTGCGGCGTAGCTCAGCAGCGGCTGCGCTTCGAACTCCTCCTCGACCAGGAGCCGCTGATAGTCGGTGAGCGTGGCGTCGGGATTGCGTTCGTTCCACCGGCTGAGCACTTGGCTCAGGGACGCCCACGCGGCGCGCTCGGCGCGGCGATCGTCGTCGGTGACCACCGCGGCGAGCTGTGGCAGGCTCGACCACACCCGCCACGTCCCTTCGGCCGCCGGCACCGTTTCCGCCCAGGTTCGGTCACCCAGGAGCCCGGCCAGGTCGGCCAGCTCCGGAACGTCGGCGCGCAGGACGGCGGGCAGCGTCGCCCCGCTGCGTTGAGTGTGTCGTTCGAGGTCGCGGAGCCGCCCGAGGGGTAGGGCGAACCAGGGACCGAGCAGGATCCGCCGCAACGCACGGAGCCGTTCCGCCGGCTCGTCGGAGACGGTTGCGGTGACCAGATCGAGGACGAAGCGAACGGCCGGTTGCTCGGCGAGACGGCTGTTCGGCGGATCGTGCGGTACGCCGCGGCGCTGGAGCGACCGGGACAGCTCGGGGAGGAATCGCCGCTTGCTGCGGACGAACACCGCCATGCGGCCATACGGCACTCGCTCCTCGAGGTGGAGCCGGGTCACCTCCCGGGCGATCCACTCGGCTTCTGCCGTGTGCTGCTCGAAGACGTGGACGTCGACGCGGCCTGCTCCGTTTGCGGGGGTGACCCGTCCGGCGGAGCCCGGTAGGTCGTGGGCGGTGACGCGCTCGGCTGCAGCGAGGATGCTTGCGGGCGTGCGGAACGAGGTGGTGAGCACGATCCGTTGCGCCGCCTCGCCCGACGCGGTGCGGAACTGCTCGGGAAACCGGGCGACGTTTTGGAGTGCGGCGCCGCGGAAGCTGTAGATCGACTGGTACGGATCGGCGGCCGCGGTCAGGTTGCGGTGCGGTGCAGAGAGCGCCGCCAGCAGCCGTGCCTGGGCCACCGTGGTGTCCTGGTACTCGTCGACCAGGACGACGGCGTACCGGCTGAGGTCGGCGTGCCCCGACTCCACGATGGCGTTGGCCTCGGAGAGGAGCACGCCGTAGTCGATCCGGCTGCGCCGTTCGAGTTCGTCCCGGTAGCGCTCCATGAACGCGGCGAGCCCCTTCCAGTCATCCCGCTCCCGCGCCATGGCGGCGACGTCCGCGGGTGTGAGCAGCTGCTCGCTCGCCCGGAGGAGGAAGTCGGTGACCTCTTCGGCGAACGTCGCGCTGGCGAGCAGCCCGCGGAACGCCACCGACCATGTCGCGGGGTCTTCGCCGGTGAGAAGCTCGCGCACCAGGGCCGATTGCTCGGGTCCGGTGAGGATCTGGGGTGGGGTGATCCATCCGTGGGACACGGCGTGGGCTTCGACGATGTCGGCGGCGAGGGCGTGGAAGGTGAGCGCCGGAATCGGAGCGGCGGTCTCGGCGAGGCGGTTGCGGATCCGGTCGGCCACGTCGGCGACACCGCGGCGTCCGAACGACAGCACGAGGATCTCGTCGGGGGCCACCTGCTCACGAGTGACGAGGTGCTCGGCCCGGCGCACGAGGAACTCGGTCTTCCCGGTCCCCGGTCCGCCGACCACGATCTGTGGCCCGGCGACGGCGGCGACGGCGCCGTCCCATTCGGCCGGGTCGACACGAAGCTCCCGCATGGGCTCGATGGCAGCGTCCTCCTTGGTCACGTGTCCACGGTATTCCGACCGAGCGACAGATTCCGAGTCGGGACCTGCGTGATCAGATGTCGTCGACGCCCAAGGAGTCGAGAAGCCGCTCGAAGCGCACGCGCAACTCGGCGATCTCTTCTCGCAGTGCCTCGATCGCCGCGGGGTCGGCGGTCATGCCGGGCGCCGGAGGCCCGGCCGCCGAGGCCGCGGCCGCCGGGTCCACGGCGGCTGGGTCTGCATGCGGCGCGGTCGGCGGGTCCGCAACGGGCGTGTCCGCATCCGACGCCGTCGCCGATGGGCCGCCCGTCATCAGCTCGAGCCAGCGGTTCTCCTTCTGTCCCGGTTGCCTCGGCAGCTCCTCGACGAGCTGTGGGTCGCGCCGGCGGAGTGCCTCGAGCGTGGTCTCGATCTCCGGGATGCCGGAGAACTCCGCGTAGCGCGTCGTGCGCTGCCGCAGCTCCCCCGGGGTCTGCGCCCCGCGCAGCAACAAGACGGCGGCGAGGGCGACCTCCTTCTCCGTCATCTCCAGGACCTGATCGGCGGCGTGGATGTGCTTCACGACCCGGTCGCCGGGGCGATGCACGAATTTCGCCAGTCCCTTGTCGGCGAGGCGCCGCAGCGTTTGGGCGACGGTCGTCTCGTCGTAGTCGACGACGGGGTGGCGGTTCGAGACCTGATTGCAGGCCACGCGCACGCCGTTCAGCGACATCGGGTACTGGTCGGGCGTCGTCATGGCCTTCTCGATGAGGCACCCGAGCACGCGGGCCTCCTGGGGGTCGAGGGGAAACAGCTCCTGCTCCATCGCCCAGAACCTAACGCGGCGGCTGCTCGGCGTCGACGCCCGCGCCGGCGCTCACAGACCGTGGCTCGCCAGCCACTGCGCAGCGATCTCGGAGGCTTCGAGCATCTCGACGTTGAGCTGCCGGTTGAGCTCCGCCAGGCCGCTGGTCGTGAGCTGTGCGCTGATCTCGTTGATGCGGTCGGCCAAGGCGTCGCCGTGGGCCTCGAGCAGCTCGGTGCGCACCACCGGGACGATGTTCTCCGCCGGTTGGAGTCGGAGGTCGTCTTCGAGACCGACGAGGCTGGGGTCGTAGATCGACGTCGAGAAGAACAGGCCGACTTGGACGTCGCCGCTGAGCAGCGCCTGGAGCGTGAGTGGGCCGCCGGCGTCGAGCGCACGGAACTCGACGGAGAGGCCGTAGGTCTCGACGAGCCCGAGCATGCACCGGGGCCGGTCCCGACATTCCGGCGGACCGCCGAGCGTGAAGTCGCCGAGCGCGGCGAGGTCGCTCACGGTGACGAGCCCCAGTTCGTCGGCGAGGGACTGCAGGACGACGAAGGTGTTCGTGTTCTCTGCAGGAGCCAGTTCGAGGACGCTGACGTCGGCGGCGGCGAACGCCTCCGCGAGGTCGGCTCGCGTCGTGGCGCCGTCGGCGCTCGGTATCTGGCCGAAGCCCACCTCCAGACCGCTCCCCACGTACTCGGGCACGAACCCGATCTCCCCGGATTCGAGCTTGGGTTTCACGATCTCGCGCGGTCCGATCTGGGCCTGGTGTGACGCCGGGTACCCCGCCCTGGTGAGGCCTTGGGCGTAGATCTCGCCGAGGATGTCGCTCTCGCCGAAGCCAAAGGAGCCGACGACGATCTCGGGGCCTCCCAGGCCGTCCCCGCCCCCCGAGCAGCCGTATGCCGTCGCCACGACCGCGAGGGCGAGGAGCGTGGACCGGATTGCGCTGGTTCGGCCGATCCGCACGGGTCCTCCTTCCGCGCTCTTGCGAGGAGCCGCTCCTGGTTTCAGGCTACTCGTTCCTCGGACGCGTGCCCTGTCGGCGGGTGCGGTGGGTAGTCGGTCCGGGCGAGGGGTACGGGCCGATGGCTCGTACCCCTCTGTGTCCATGTCGTCCTCAGGTGAGCGGTGCGAACCTCGCCTGGAAGAACCGCAGCTCCGGAGGCTCGTACGTGAAGCGGAGGCCGGGCACGTCTTCGCGGTGTTCGCAGACCTCGACGATCGACTCGACGACGACGTCCATGTGCGCCTGGGTGTAGACCCGCCGCGGGATCGCCAGCCGGACCAGTTCGAGCTTCGGGTAGTGGTGGCCGCCCGTCTCCGGATCCCTGCCTGCCGAGACGATGCCGCGCTCCATGCCGCGGACCCCGGACTCGAGGTAGATGGCCGCCGCCAGGGCCTGTGCCGGGAAGTGGTCTTGGGGGAGGTGGTCCAGGATCGCCCTGGCGTCGAGGAAGATCCCGTGGCCACCGACCGGCCGGATGATCGGGATCCCGGCCTTGATCAAGCCGTTCCCGAGATACTCGACCTGGCCGACGCGCGCCATCACGTGATCGTCTGTGGCGACCATCTCGCGGATGCCTCGTGCCAGCGCTTCCATGTCCCTGCCGGACATGCCGCCGTAGGTGTGCAGCCCTTCGAACGCCACCAGCAGTGCCCGCGCCCGTCTTGCGAGGTCGGGATCCCGCAGCGCGAGGAAGCCGCCGATGTTGACGAGGTTGTCCTTCTTCGACGACACGGTCGCGCCGTCGGAGTACGAGCAGATCTCGCGAAGGATCTCGGCGACGCTCTTGTCGGCGTAGCCGTACTCGCGCTGCTTGATGAACCATGCGTTCTCGAGGGCTCGTGTGGCGTCGAGCATCACCAGGATGTCGTGCCGCCGGCACAGTTCGTACGTCGCCCGCAGGTTCTCCATCGACATCGGCTGTCCGCCCGCCATGTTCACGTTCGTCTCGACGGAGATGTAGGGAATCCGGTCGGCGCCGACGTCGTCGATGAGGCGCTGCAGCTTGGCGAGGTCCACGTTGCCCTTGAACGGGTGGAGGCTCGCTGGGTCGTGGGCCTCGTCGACGATCACGTCGACGAAGGTCCCCCCGGCGAACTCCTGGTGGAAGCGCGTCGTCGTGAAGTACATGTTGCCCGGGACGTAGTCGCCGGGCTCGATGAGGATCTGGCTGAGGATGTGCTCGGCGCCCCGGCCCTGATGTGTCGGCACCAGCTCGTCGTATCCGTAGACCTCGCGCACGGCGTCGACGAGGTGGTAGAAGCTCCGGCTGCCCGCGTACGACTCGTCGCCGAGCATGAGTCCGGCCCATTGGTGGTCCGACATCGCGGACGTGCCCGAGTCGGTCAGGAGATCGATGTAGACGTCGTCGGCGCGCAGGAGGAACGTGTTGTAGCCGGCCTCGTCGATGGCCTGCTCGCGCTCGTCTCGACTGGTCATCCTGATCGGCTCGACCATCTTGATCTTGTAGGGCTCGGCCCAGCTCTTCCTCATGGGTAGTACCTCCGTTCTTCGTGGGCTATGGCTCAGACCGCGGCGAGGGCTTGGCCGAGGTCGAGGATGAGGTCCTCGGGGTGCTCGACACCGACCGACAGCCGGACGAGCGACGGCGTGATCCCGAGGCGTTGCTTGGTCTCGGCATCCACCCCGGCGTGCGTCATCGTTCCCGGGTGCTCGGCGAGGGACTCGGTGCTTCCGAGGCTCACGGCCAGCCGCACCACCTCGAGGTGGTTGAGGAACCGGAAGGCTCCGGCCTCGCCGTCGTCGACCTCGAATGCGATCATCGCCCCCGGACCGGTGCACTGGCGTTTGTAGATCTCGTAGCCGGGGTCGCCGGCTTCGAGCAGACCCAGGTAGTGCACGTTGTGCACCTTGGGGTGGTGGGTCAGGAACCGGGCGATGCGCTGCGCCGTCGCCGTCTGCCGCTCCATGCGCAGCGACAGCGTCTCGAGGCTCCGCATCAGCAGCCACCCCGTGAACGGCGTCGCCATCGTTCCCAGGCAGGTCCGGAGCGCGGCTACGGGATCGACGGCGTCGTGGGTCCCGACGATGGCACCGGCGACGAGGTCGCTGTGCCCGCCGATGTACTTGGTCGCCGAGTAGATCGCGGCGTCGGCGCCGTGGGCGAGCGGCGACTGCCAGACGGGTCCGAGGAAGGTGTTGTCCACCATGACGAAGGGGCGCCGTCCGTCTGCTGTGTGATCTGCGGCGATGGCGACTGCGGTCTCGATGTCGAAGAGGTCGTTGGTGGGGTTGGCGGGGGTCTCGATGAAGATCATGGCCAGGCGGCCGTCGGCGGCGGCGAGGGCGGCGTCGATCGCCTCCCGGTCCATTTCGGCCGTGTACTCGACCGTCGCGATCCCCAGCTCGGGCAGCACGTCTCGCACGAGGTGGTCGGTGCCGCCGTAGAGCGGTCCGGAGTGGAGCAGGACGTCGCCGGGGCGGAGGTGGGCCAGCAGCGTCGTGGCGATCGCGGCCATGCCGCTGGCGAAGACCGTGGCGGTCTCCCCGCCGTCCCACAGGGTGAGGCGATCCTCGAGGATCTCGAGGTCCGGGTTGTTGAGGCGGCTGTAGATCAAACCGACCCGCTCGTCCTCACCGCACGCCCGCTGACCGGTGGCGATCTCGAAGAACCGCTTCCCATCCTCGGCCGTCTCGAAGACGAACGTCGAGGTCTGGAAGATCGGACTCTTGAGGGCTCCCTCGGACCACGTCGGCGCATAGCCGTAGCTCATCATCAGGCTCTCGGGCCGGAGTTTCCTGCCGTCGAGCGCATCGCTCATGTGGTCCCTCATGTGTGCCTCCTCGGCCGTTGTTCACCAGACTGTGTCGAATACCGCAGAATCGCCCGTATCTACCCTCTCCAGGGTATGAGAAGTGCGGGAGATTGCTATAGGCTCCGTACAGAATTCGATCGGAGGGGCTCATGCGGGACCTGGACCGAACAGATCGCAGAATCGTGGCGCTGCTCCAGGAGGATGCGCGGCGGTCGAACAAGGAGCTGGCGGCCGCCGCCGGCATCGCACCCTCGACCTGCTCGGAGCGGGTCCGCCGGCTGGAGGACGAGGGCGTGATCGCCGGCTACCACGCAGACGTCGAGGAGGCGGCGCTGGGGATCGGGCTGCGGGCCGTGGTCGCCATCCGGCTGCGCCGCCACGCGGCGGCCGAGGTCGGCAGATTCAAGGATCACGCCCTCGTGATGCCGGAGGTGATCGCCCTGTGGCACGTCACGGGCGCCAACGACTTCTTGGTGCAAGTGGTCGTCCGCGACGCCGAGCATCTGCGCGACCTCGCGGTGAGCGGATTCACCACGCTCCCCGAGGTGGCCCACATCGAGACATCGCTCATCTTCGAGCACGTCGGCAAGGCAGGGCTGCCGGACCTGCTGGGGGAGTGAGCGGCACGGATGCCGGCCCCGAGTGGCACATCTCAGCCACCGTGGTCGACGTCGTGATCACCTACCGACGAACCGGGCTCGGCAGGGCCACATGGCCCTGGGTGGAGTCAGCGACCGTTCCGCACGGTGGACTGGCGCGTCTCGATGACGATGACATCTGCCGACGGGAGAGGGGGTGTCACTGCCTGCTGGTGTAGATGGGGCGCGCCGTGCTCGGAATCTGGTGGTTCCTGCTTGGGGACTCCAAGCAGGTTCTCCGCGACGCCGAGGTGACCATCTCCTTCGAGGGCGAGCCGCTCGACCTCAACGAGTCGGGTATCACGCGCATCGTCGATCCGCAGAACTTCTTCGGATTCGATGAGTTCGGTGCCGAATGGTGGATGTCCGTGGGCGTCCCCGTGTTCGGAACGCTCGATCCGGGTGAGCATCTCGTCGAGTCCACGTATCAATTCCCGGACGATCTGCTCGTCGAGGACTACGCCTTGCTCGCGATCCTGGACTGCTGAGGATCAGGCGGGAGCCGCGGCACCCGCCGCCGCTCAGCTCCCCCGCGGGGTCGAGCGCGGCTACCTCAGGCCCAGCGTCGGCTGGTGCCGCGTCGCCGAGCCGTCGCTCAGGATGTGCATGACGGGATAGCCCAGCCGCTCGAGCTCGGGGGCGATGAGGTGGGCGCGGTGGCAGTGGGCGGGCTCGACCTCGGCGCACAGGAGTGCCACGGTCGCCGCTTCGAGCAGGCCCACCAGCTCGGTCATGCCCGCGGCAAACGCGTCGCTGCGGGCGATCGCTTCCCAACTCGGCTTCCCGTCGCGTAGGAGGGCCGGGTCGTCGGGTCGCCCGCCGAGCCGGTCGCCCAGCCATCGGTAGCCGAGGTTGAACTCGGCCGCGAGGTGGGTCAGCTCGTCCTTCGTGAAGTCGGGTGCGTGTTTGGAGAAGGGGATGGAGCGGACGTCCACGATGACGCTGACGTCGTGCGCACCGAGGCGCTGCACCATCTCCGCGAAGTCCCCGGCACCGTGCCCGATCGTGAAGACGGTTGTCTGGTGTGCCGTCACGCCAACTCCGATTCGTTCAGCTCGGAAGCGTACCGCTGCCGGGTCGAGTGGTGGAGGGCGCGGTGGCGCTGTCGGCTGCGACCAGGCAGCGCCAGCACCCTGGTCACGGATGCGAAGGCGGCCGGCGGCATCCGTCGCGGCCGGCGCTGCGTCACGTGGTGGGCGCTTCCGTCGTCCACGCCGGACAGATGTCCTGGTAGCTGCACCAGTCGCACAGCTTGCCGGGACGCGGCGGGAAGTGGTTTCCCGAGATCGCTCGGTTGATCGCGGACCAGAGCGCTTCGAGCTGGCGTTCCATTGCGTCGAGCTGGGGCTCGGTGATCGGGATCTCGTAGACCGTCGGCCCGTTCAGGTACATCAGCTTGAGGCGGGCGGGCGTCCTCCCCGTGCGCCGCTTGATGAGCAACGCGTAGATCTTGAGGGCGAAGAAGGCGGGGATCGCGTATCGCTCGGGCGGGGCGGTGCCGGTCTTGTAGTCGGTGATGACGAGATCGCCGTCGACCTCCTCCATTCGGTCGAGGATGCCGCGAATGGTCATGTCGCCCAGCGGCTCCAGCATGTCGAGCTCCCGCTCGAGCGGTTCCAGCAGGGTCGGATCCTCCACGCCGAAGTAGTTGGCAAGGATGCCGAGGCTCTCGATGCCCCATTGCCGTTCGTCTGCCTGGTCGGTGAACAGCTCCGGGAACTCGATCGGCTTGAGCTCCAGCCACGCCTCCCGGAACAAGTCGAAGAGCCGGTCGGGCGTGCGCGCCGCGGCGGCGTCGTCGAAGAGCCGCTGCAGTGCGAGGTGGGCCGTCGTGCCGCGGGCCTGGTAGATCGTCGGCGGCGTCTCGATCTTGTCGATCGCCTTGAACTTGAAGAGCTGCGGGCACTGTTTGAAGTCGCTCGCTCGGCTGGGCGACAACGTCTCCAAGAGCTGTGGTTCGGCGATCGGTGCAGCAGTAGGTGCCTTCATGGCGTCGACTATACGGCGGGCGAGTGACACGAACCACATGGCTGTAATTCTCGACCCTCTCGGTGCGGAGGAAGTGTCCCGGACCGTGCGGAACCCTACCGTCCCGGACCCGTCGGCTGCTTCGCGAAAAATGGCGACAAAGCGCGAAAACAAAGGGTGGATCTGAGTTGACGTCGGCTGTGTCGAGGTCGTACCTTTGCGCTCCCTCGAGGGAGACGTTCCGAGAGGGACCCGCCCGGGAGGCCTCCTCGGAGGCCACGGGACCGGGAGCGAAGGCGGGAAACCGCCGGAGATCCGGGACCGATTTTCGGGCACCGGAGCCGAGGCTACGGCCGAGGCGACGGACGAGCGGAGTGGCTAGCAGCTCCGTGCCGGGAAGGGTTTCGGCCCGAACCGGCGGCCCAGGTGGCCTTCGGGCCAAGTGGGCACCTGGCTTCGCAAGGGGTTTCGGCCCTGCGGGAAGCCGCCGAACAGCCGGCTTTCGGGCCGGGTGCTCGGGACCCGTCCCAGAGGGCTTCGGCCCGACGGGATGCCCGCTTCGGACCTTCGGGCTCGAGACGGGAATGGTTCGGCCGGACGCCGAGCCGAGGGAGGTTACGGCCGACCGAGGCGAGGTGGAAGGCGGAGCCGGCCGGAGAGAGGATCTACCGGCAGCCCGCAAGGGCGGCAGAGGATCTTGTCGAAGGCCAACCGCCGGCAACGGGCTTCGGTCCGGGATTGGCGGATCGGAGCGTCCTCACGGCCGCTTCGAACGAGAACCCCGAGAGGGCAGAGGTTTCGGCTGAAGCTCCCTCGGGGTTTCTCTATGTGCGGCTCGAGGCATCGGCGCCCCGCCTCATCGGCAGCCCGTCGACGTCTCGATGAACAGCACCGTGTCGTCGTCCTCCACGCCCGTGAGCTGCCCGCGCAGGTGCGGGTCGGCGTCCGCGTCGATCGCAAAGGTCCACACGTCGATCGCCTCGTCTCCGCCCAGCTCGACGCTTGCCTCGGCGGCGCGGAGGGCGGCCACCGTGCTCCCCAGGCCGATGCCGGACGCCGTAGTGAGGGAGAGACCCCGGGGATCGACTCCGGCAGCGGATTCTGCGAAGTCGAAGCCGAAGCTGTACGCGAACAGACTCGGATCCTCGGATCCGCCGGCGAAGAACGCGGTGAGGCTTCCCCAGGCGACCACCCGAAGCGGCAAGGGGCAGGAGCCGTAGACGCCGATGTCTGAGAGCAGCCAGTCGGTGTCTTCCGACGGGCCGCCGAGCAGCGGCACCAGGGTTGCCAGCGTCTCTTGCGGTGTCGCCCCGAGCCGGACGTCTCCGATCCCCTCCGCCGTCAGCTCGAGGTCGGCGAGGGGCCCCGTGGTCACCGCCTGCGCACCTCCGTCACCGTCCGAGCAGGCGGCGCCGAGCACGATCAGCGCGAGCAAGATCGCCGTCCAGCGGGCGAATCTGGCGCACGAGGAGATCACGATGCGCGCAGTCTGCCATGTGGGCGCGACGTTGGCGTGCGCAGGTCGCGAAACATGTTGTTCAGTCGCGAAAACGAACCACCGATTTGGGTTGCAGGCCTCTGCGTGGCGACGTATGTTGACCG
>JBFFFX010000042.1:0-11661 GCA_041557775.1 Acidimicrobiia bacterium
AGCCTGCACCCTGCGATGTCGCATCCGGGACACGCGACAGACCACAGGCTCCCTCCGCGGATCGCGGGCAGACGAGTGCGTCAGGCCAGCGCGACCAGGTCGAGCATCGACTCGTCGAAGTAGTTCGTGGCACCGTCCGGCATGAGGATCGCTCGGTCGGGGGCGAGCGCCTCGACGAAGTCGGTGTCGTGGCTGACGAGGATCAGCGTGCCCTCGTATTGGTGGAGCGCACCGAGCAGCGCCTCCTTCGCCTGAGGGTCGAGGTTGTTGGTGGGCTCGTCCAGCAGCAAGACGTTGTGCGCGCCGACGGAGACTTGGGCCAGCGCGAGCTTCGTCTTCTCGCCGCCCGACAGCGTCCCTGCGTCCTGGTCGACCTTGTCGGCGAGGAGGAAATGCCCGAGGATCGATCGGAGATCCCGATCCGGCAGCGACGCCACCGCACGCATGTGGTCGAACACCGTGGTCCCCGGCTTGATCTGCTCGTGCTCCTGGGCGTAGTAGCCGACCGAGGCGTTGTGACCGTGCTCCACCTCACCGAGGTCGGCATGCTCGACGCCGGCGAGGATGCGGAGCAGAGTCGTCTTCCCTGCTCCGTTGAGGCCCATGATGATCATTCGCTCGCCGCGATCGATGTCCACGTCGACGTCGACGAACACCACGTTCTGTCCGAACGCCTTGGCCAGGCCCGTGGCCTTCAGCGGGGTGCGGCCGGAGGCGTCCGGTTGGGGAAAGCGCACCGCCACCGATCGGCCCTTCTTCGCGATCTCGACCCGTTGCGCCTTGAGCTTCTCGACCCGGGTCTCCCAGGAGCGAGCCCGCTTCGCCATCTTCTCGGTGGTGCCCTTGAACCGGCGGATGCCTTCTTCGAGCCGGGCGATCTTCTCGTCCTGGTGCTTGCGCTCCCGGAGCCGTTGCTCCCGCCGCCGCTCCCGTTCGGTGAGGTAGTAGGTGTAGTTGCCGCGGAACGGCTCGAGTTGGCCGTCCTCGACGGCGAGCACCGAGGTGATCGACTCGTCGAGCAGCGGCAGGTCGTGGCTGATGACCAGGAGTCCGCCCTTGTATGCCCTGAGGAACTCCATCAACCAGGCCTTCGCATCGAGGTCGAGGTGGTTGGTGGGCTCGTCGAGGAGCAGCGTCGTGGTCTCGGCGAACAGGATCCGCGCCAGCTCGACGCGGCGCCGTTGCCCTCCGGACATGGTGACGACTGGCTGGTCGAGCTCCTCGCTCTTGATGCCCAGCGAGAAGCCAAAGCGTTTCGCCTCGGCCTTGGCCACGTAGCCGCCCGCGGCGGTGAACTCGTCCTCGAGCCGGGAGAAACGGCGGATGAGGCGGTCCCGCTCGGCGCCGGCGGCCGCCTCCATGCGGCGGCGCACGTGCTCCATCTGCCGCTCGAGAGTGCCGATCTCCCGGGCCATCAGGATCCGTTCCAGCGCCGTCACTTCGGCGTCCTCCACCTCCTGCAGCGCCGCTTCCTGGGACAGGTAGCCGACGACGCCGCTGTGGGCGATGTGGCCCTCGGCCGGTGTGCGCTCCTCGGCGAGCGTTCTCATCAGCGTCGTCTTGCCCGCGCCGTTGGGGCCCACCAGGCCGACCTTGTCGCCGGCTTGGAGGGAGAAGGAGACCCCGGAGATGAGCCGCCGCGCCCCCGCGTCGATCGCAACGTCACGAGCGATGATCATGCGGCGAGGTTACCGGTGCCCCCATGCAGCACCGCACGCCTGGGCGGCGCAGTCAGATCTGCGACTGCGGAATCGGCCCCACCCTGAGGAGGCCGGCTACCCGCCGCCGGCGGCGAGGCGTGAGTTGAGGAAGGCGTGAATCGACTCGCGGAAGCGCCGGGCGTAGTCGTTGTCGAAGTAGTCGAAGGCGTGGATGCCTCCAGGCCACACGTCGAGTCGTGCCTCGTTGCCGGCGGCCCGATACCGCTCGTAGCAGAACAACGTGTCGTCGAGCAGCGGGTCGAGATCCCCCACCGTGAACAACGCCGGTGGCAGGCCGGCGAGATCGGCGAAGAGGGGGGAGACGTCCGGATCGGTGAGGTCCCTGCTCTCGGCGAACTGCTCGACGAACCAGGTCATGACCGGATCGTTGATGACGAGCGGCTGGTCGCCGAACGCCCGCACACTCGGGGTGCCGCGCAGGTCGTAGGCTCCGTAGATCAGCCCGGCCGCGGCAAACGGACACTCGCCGAGGCGCTCCCGAAGTCGCAACATCGTGACCAAGGAGAGATGACCGCCGGCCGACTCGCCCCCGATGAACAGCAGGTCCGTTCCGAAGACCTTCGCGGCGTTCTCCACCAGCCACAGCGCAGCCGCCTCGCAGTCGTCGGGCGCCGCCGGATAGGGATGCTCCGGGGCGAGCCGGTACGCGGGCGCCACGACGGTGAGTCCGGTGGCGTCCGCCAGCCATTCGTTGCGGGGGTCGGCGTGGTCATTGGCGCCGAGCACCCAGCCGCCCCCGTGGATGTGGAAGAACACGCCGCGGGGGTCCGCCGCCCGGATCACTCGCACTTCCTGCGGTCCGTGCGGACCGTCGATCGTCATGGACTCGGCCCGCACCGAACGCTCCATCGGACCGAAGATGGACTTTCCCTCCTCCCGGGCTTGGCGAGCCAGCGGAGCGCCGATGTCCCACAGCTTCGGCAGGTCTTGCATCGCAGCGGCGACCTCGGCGTTGAAGGCCAGCACCTCCGGCGGCGCCTCGGCGGGAATCTCGGCAAAGCGGTCCATCGCGGCTGAATCTAGATAGCCTCCGCGCCCGCGTGCGGGGCGTTGCGAACCGTCAGACTGCTCGGGCGCCTCCGCGCTCAGACGCCGTCGCGCTTCAGCCGCCGCTGCATACGGATCACCGACCGCATCGAGAACAACGCGTCGCGCTTGGAGACCATGGCCGAGATGGGCTGGATCACGAGGTGGCGCAGACCGGCGTCGACGAGGCCGCGCACCTCGGAGTAGATCGCGTCGGGGGTCCCCCACAGCGCCGTCTCGGCGACGAGGTCGACCGGCACGGCCGCCATCGCGGCTTCCAGCGCCGGCCGATCGAGCTGCTGGGGGATGATGTCGATGAAGCCGCGGAATCCGTCACCCAGCGGGTGGGCCGCCCCGTGCCGGCGCCAGACGTAGTCGGGAGCGAGGAGCGCCGACAGCCGCATCGGCGGACTCTCCAGGAGCCTACGGGCAGCGTCCTCGGTCTTGCCGAACACGGCGACCGCTTGCCATCCGGGCACGATGGCCATGGGGTCCCTGCCCGCGCCGGCGGCGGCCTCCCGCACCGTCGCCAGCGCAGCCGCATACTCGTTCGGCGTGTACGGCAGCGTTGGATACCAGCCGTCCCCGAAGCGGCCCGCCAGCCGCAGCATGCGCGGCCCGTGCGCCGCGATCCACAACTCGGGGGTGCGCCCGGCGGGCGGGCGCAGGTCCATGAGCGCTCCGGAGAGCCGGTAGAACTCCCCTGCGTAGTCGAACGGCCCCTGCGAGGCGAAGCACAGGCGGATGATCTCCAGCGCCTCGGCGAGCTGGGACACGGGACGGGAAAAGTCGAGCCCGTACGGCGTGATGTTCTCTGCCTCACCGGCGCCGATGCCCAGGATCGGCGCTCGCTTCGACAGGTGTGCGATCGTCATCGCCGTCTGCGCCAGCAGGACCGGATGGCGCCGGATCGGTTCGGTGACGCCGACGGCAACCTGCATCTTCCCCACCCGCGTCGCCAAGTGGCCCATCAGTGCCTGGTAGTCGAAGTACGCATGCGGCGACGACCCCGGGCCGGCGAGAAACGAGAACTCCTCGTCCCAGATCGCCTGAGGGAAGAAGCCTTGAAAGTGATCGATCGTCCAGGCAACGTCGAAGCCGGCGACTCGGGCCAGGCGCGTCGCAAGCCCGATGCGGCCCAGCGGCGGCTGGGTGCCGACGGTCATCCCGATGCTGATCCGGTCCGCTGCAACCACGGCGTCCAGGCTACCGGGCCGCCGGAGCGCAACCGATCCCGCGATACTGGCGCCCGAACTGTGAAGGAGACCATGGCCGCCGTCATCACCGGCACCGGGGTTGCGATTCCCGACCACGTCGTGACCAACGACGACCTGGCGCGCGTGCTCGACACGTCGGATGAGTGGATCGCCCTGCGCTCCGGGATCAAGGAGCGGCGCTTCGTAGAGCCCGGCACCGGCAGCTCCGACCTGGGCGCAACCGCCGGGGCTGCCGCCGTCGCGGACGCGGGCCTCGCACCTGCCGCGATCGACGCCGTGGTCACCGCAACGATGACGCCCGACCTGATCGCTCCAGGCATCGCGGGGCTCGTCCAGGAGAAGCTCGGCCTCGGTCACGTGGCGGTCTACGACATCCGCCAGCAGTGCTCCGGCTTTCTCTACGCCCTCGACCTCGCCGACGCCCTGATCGCATCGGGGCGGGCGCGGCGAGTGCTGGCGATTGGGGCGGAGGTCCACTCCGGCTACCTGCCGTGGGAGGGGATCTGGCCATACTTGCGCGGCGAGACCGACGAGCCGCCGTCCGTGGGCGCCCGAGAGCGCGCGTCGCGCTATCGCGACTGGAGCGTGCTGTTCGGCGACGGCGCCGGCGCCGCGGTGCTGGAGCGATCCGATGACGAGCGCGCCGGCTTTGGCCGGTTTCACCTGCACACCGACGGCACCGGTTTCGAGCTGATCCTCGGCGGAAGTCCCGGATTCCGAAACCGGCCCTACATCGATGCCGCCATGATCGAGAACGACGCGCATCTGCCGACCATGCAAGGCCGCAACCTGTTCCGCCAGGCCGTGACCCTCATGCCCCAGGCGGTGCGCGAGGCGGCCGCCTCGGCCGGGATCGCCGTGCAGGACATCGACCTCGTCATCGCCCACCAAGCCAACGCACGGATCGTCGATGCGGTCGCTCGCGAGCTCGGCGCACGAGCCGGCGTGGTGCCCGTCAACATCACCAGCTACGGCAACACGACCGCCGCCACCCTGCCGATCCTCTATCACGAGATGCGCGCCGCCGGGCGGGTGGCTCCGGGATCGTGGACGTGCTTCACCGCGTTCGGTGCAGGCGCCCACTGGGGCGCGGTCATGTATCGCGAACCCGAGTAGGCGCTCGCAGGGTGCGGAAGAAGCGCCAACGGCACTCGTTGGGCAACGCTGATAGCCCGTTGTCAACGCAGTTTGCTGCCGTCACGGGTGCGCCAAACCATTTCTCCGCACCCCATTAGTCGGCCTCGGCGGCCGGATCGCGCACCACGAGGGCGGCAACTCCCACCACAGCGGGCAGGGCAATGAATCCGGCGGCGGCGGTGCCATAGCTGCCCGTGGAGGCCCGGGCCAGCGACATGGCGAGCGGGCCGAGCGACGACGAGGCGACCATGACGAAAGTGGCGACGCCCGAGATCGACCCCAGATGCGCAAGCCCGAACCAGCGAGGCAACAACGCGGCGTTGGCGGTGAACACGGCGCCACCGGCGGCACCCACCAGCACGGCGTAGACGACGACGGATGACAACGAACCGAGCCCGGCGACCAGCCCCAGGGGAACCGCCATCAGCACCATGGCGGCGGTGAGCACGAATCCGCCGCGGATCCGGTCGGTGAGCACACCGAATGTCAGTCCCGCAGCCGTGGAGCCGACGACCTGGGGAAGGAACATGAGCGCCGCCTCGCTCGCGGTGAACCCCGCTTCGCCGAGGAGGGTGATCTGGTGGAAGTTGACGGCGGTGAGCAGCATCGACGGCGTCGCGACCGCGGCCATGGCAACCCAGAATGCGGCCGACCCGAACGCCTGACGCCGCGTCATCGATCGAGCGGCCGAGGGGCCGCCGGCGCCCTCAGCGCCGAAGGCCCCATCTGGAACCTGGCCGACGTCGGCAGGTCGATCGATCATGCCGAGACGTGCGATCGACGGTACGACCACCCAGATCACGGCGGCGGCGGCGATCCACGCGGTACGCCAGCCCCAGGTGTCGATCGCGGCGTTGAGCGCGACGGGAGCGAGGCTCATCAACAGTCCCACGGCCGTCGTCATGATCCCCATGACCATGCCGCGGCGCCGCTCGAACCAGTGGGAGACCGCAACGGTACTGACCAGCATCAACGCTCCCTGGCCGAACATCCGGATGAGTGTGAACCCGACGGCCAGGGGAACGAGGGACCACACGGTGCTCATGGCGACGAGGGCCGTGCCGAATGCGAGCCCGATGGCGGTCATGGCGCGGCGCACGCCCACGCGATCGATCCAGGTCCCGATACGCGGCATCGCCAGCGCCCCGAGCAGCGTCCCGACCATGTAGGCGCCGGCAACGTGCGGATCGCTGAGCCGCAACGACGCAATGAGGTGGGGGATGAACACCGACACTCCGATCGTCTGGCCCGGGCCGCTGAGCGCGGCCGCCACCACGGCGAGCGCGAGGACGCGCCAGCCCGAGAACCGTGCCGCAGCGTCGCCGACTTGCGGCGCCGGATCAACGTCGATGTCCTTCACACCACCTCCTGCGTGGAATATCGTTGCAGCCCTCCGGGTTGTCGCTGCCGTGCGGGCATAATGTCCGTACAAGCAAGCTCTGCTGCGCCAACGTCTTGTGGAGGTTGACCTTGGACGTCCGTTCTATCCGCACGCCCAGCCTCGGCGATGCCACCTACATCGCAAGCCACGACGGCTACGCCATCGTGGTCGATCCCCAGCGCGACCTCGATCGTTTCCTCGAGGTGATCGACGCCGAGAACCTCACGGTCACCCACGTCGTCGAGACCCACATGCACAACGACTACATCTCCGGTGGTCGCGAGCTGGCGAAGCGAACCGGTGCCGATCTGGTGATTCCCGCCGGAGCGGGCGCCACATTCCCGTTCGTTCCCGCCTTTCACAACGAGGAGCTCACCGGCGAATCCGGCGTCGCGATCCGTCCGCTCCACACCCCGGGCCACACCCTGGCGCACACCAGCTACGTGGCATTGGTCGACGGAACTCCCCGCGCCGTGTTCACCGGAGGCAGCTTGCTGGTCGGCGCGGCCGGTCGTTCCGATCTCCTCGGCGAGGACCTCGCCTATCAGCTCGCCGTGCTCCAGTACGGATCCCTGCAGCGGCTGGCACAGCTCCCCGACGAGACGGGCGTCTACCCCACCCACGGCGAGGGCTCGTTCTGCACCGCGTCCGGCGCGGGCAGGACCACGTCGACGATCGGGGACGAGAAGCGGGACAACGCCCTCTACGCGTTCCACGACGCCGACAGCTTTGCCCGCAGCCAGCTCGCCGGCCTCGTTCCGTACCCCTCGTACTACGCGTTCATGGGCCCGGCGAACCGCAGCGGGCCGGCGGCGCTGCCGACGCCGGTGGTACCCGACCTCACCGTGGAACAGGCCGCGGATTTCATCGCCGGCGGCGCCACCGTCGTCGACGGCCGGGAACGGCATGCGTATGCCGCGTCACATCTGCCAGGTTCGCTCGGGATCGAGCTGGGCGATTCCTTCGCACCATGGGCCGGATGGTTGGCGGACTACAACGCCCCCATCGTGCTCGTCCTCGACGAGGGGCAGGATGCCGTCGCCGCGGCAACCGAGCTGGGGCGCATCGGATTCGAACAGGTGAAGGGCGTGCTGCGCGGCACCGCGGACTGGGAGGCGGCCGGGCACTCGGCGCGGTCGTTCGCCACCGCCGACATCCAGCAGCTCCTTGCCGAGATGGACGGCGACGAGTCACTCCAGGTGCTCGACGTGCGCGATCCCCTCGAATGGGACGCCGGACACCTGGACGGGTCGGTGCACTCCTACGTCCCCGATATCGATCCCGCGACACTGCAGGACTTCGACCCGGCGCGGCCGGTGTGGCTGGTCTGCCGCACGGGCAATCGGGCCACGATCGCCGCCCATGCCATCGAGGCGCTGGGGCTCACGCCGATCGTCGTCACGAAGGGCGGGGTCCCCGACGCGCTGGCGGCGCCGTGAGTACCGTCGGGGCATGACGTCCGACGACGCCTTGCATCCCGCCCTCATCCCGATCTCGTTCCTGATCGGGCGGTGGAGGGGCGAGGGGCGCGGGGACTACCCGACGATCGAGGCCTTCTCCTACGAGGAGGAAGTCACCTTCGGGACGATCCCGGGCAAGCCGTTTCTCACCTACCAGCAGCGCACCAGGGGCGCCGATGGCCGTCCGCTGCATACCGAGGCAGGGTATGTTCGCCCCGTTGGCACGGACGGCGCCGAGCTGATCCTGGCGCAACCCACCGGCGTGACGGAAATCCATCGCGGCATCGTTACCGGTCGCTCGATCGCCTTCGAGACGCTCGGAGTCGGTCTCAGCCCGACGGCCAAGGAGGTCCGATCCGTGACGCGGCGCATCTCCGTCGATGACGAGGCTCTGAGCTACGTGCTCCACATGGCCGCCGTCGGCCGGGACCTCCAGTTCCACCTGGAAGCAACGCTGCACCGGGTCTGATGACACGGTCGCAACCTGCGGCGCCTGACGCGGCTCACCAGAAATTCATGGCGTGACGCGGGTTCATGTGCTGGAATGCACCCTACGACTTGCGACCGTGGGGGTATGGGCAATGAGGTGGAGGAATACTTCGCCTGTGCACGCTCCGCTCGGGATTTGGCAATCTCGAGAGCCCAGCTGACGAGAGCAGGTTGGCGGTCAGAGGGTTGAGGCTCGTCACACTCGACGACCTCGTACAGAGAAGGGAAGGGAACCGCATGTATCTATTGCGCAGACGCGGCTGGTTGCTCTTGATGACAACCGGTCTCCTCATTGGACTGCTCGCCCCGGCGGCGGTAGCTCATCCGGATGGCGCCGTCGACGATGGTGAGCTGTCGGAGAGCCATCTCCACGCCGGGGGCGACCCCAGCGCGCCGCTGATTGCACGCGACGCCGAAGCTGCCGCCGCCGATTACGTCAGCTCCGGTCCGACGGCGAAGGTGACCAAGAACCTCGACGTTCGGGGTATCGGGGAACGCAACGATGCCGGTGCGACGACCGACGTCTGGGCCCATGCCGGCTACGCCTACACGGGCACTTTCGGCAGCCCATGCGGCGGAGACCCCGAAGCGGGTGTGTGGATCTGGGACGTGCACAACAAGAACAACGCCAAGTTCGTGGGCGTCATCCCGTCGCCGACCGGCAGCCGGTCGAATGACGTGAAGGCCGCTGCGATGAACTCGGGGGACATCCTCGTGCACTCGAACGAGTCGTGCGCCGGAGGTCCGGGCGGCTTCGAGATCTACAACGTTGACGACCCGGAGAGCCCGGTGCATCTCGCCAGCGTGCAGACCGACGATGTGAACGCCTTCTTGCGCGACCCCCTTGGGTTCGTCGACTTCGGGGTCCATAACCTGTTCCTGTTCACCCAAGGCGACAAGGACTACGTCGCGGCCACCGTCGAGTCCGAGTTCGGGAACTTCCAGATCTTCGACATCACCGATCCCGCATCACCGGCCTTGGCCGGATGGTGGGGAGCGGAGGAGCTGCGGGTGGCCGAGCTGGGCCTGGCGGTTGATCCGGCCGACCTCGGCGCGGCCGAGTTCGGCTTGATCCTCGAACTCGACGCCTACCTGTTCAGTGGCTTCGGGGCCTCCCAGAACCGGTTCCTGCACGACATCACGATCACGGCTGACGGCAACCACGCCTACTTGGCGAACTGGGACGCCGGCCTCGTGCTGCTCGACATCAGCGACGTCACCGACCCGACGCTGGTGTCGGTCGCCATCGACCCGACGAGCGAGGATGGCGAGGTCAACAGCCACTCGGTCTGGCCGAGCGAGGACGGCACCGTCGTCATCGAGGGCGAGGAGGACTTCGCGCCCTCCGAATCGCAGTTCTCGATCACCAGCGGCCCGAACGCGGGCACGTATGCGGCGGCTGAGGGCGCCATCACGGTGCCAATCGCCAGCCTGCCGGGAGCAACGATGAGCGGATCGACGGTCTACGTCGGTCTCGCCTGTAGCTCTGATTCGGTGCCTGACGCGCCCGGTGATGGCACGATCGCGCTGATCCAGCGTGGCGCGTGTTTCTTCGCCGACAAGATCAACAACGCCGAGGCCAAGGGCTACGACGGTGTGGTCGTGTTCAACGATGAGGCACGTGGTGACGCTCTGGTGACGATGGGTGGTACGGCGGTCAACCTGCCGGGCGTCTTCGTCGGGCACTCGACAGGCTTGCTGATCGCCAACGCAGCCACCGCTGGCGACTTGGTCATCGGCGCTGCCGGTGAAGCCGTCAGCGCGGCGACCGTCCCCAATGGCTGGTCGGGGTTCCGGTTGTGGGACTACTCGGACCCTGGCGCACCGGTCTTGGCGAGCACGTTCAACACGGTCTGCTCGGCAAACCCGGTCGACCCGAGCTGTGACCCTGCGGGGACCTACTCGTCGCACAACGTGATCGTCGAGACGACCGACGACGGCAAGGTCAAGGCGTACATCTCGTGGTACACCGACGGCATTCTGGTGCTGGATATCACCGATCCGTACAACCCCGTCGAGGTGGGCCGCTTCAGCGGTGGCACCACCAACTTCTGGGGTGTCTACAAGGTGCCGGACGAGCCCTGGATCTACGGCTCCGACCGCAACGGTGGGCTGTACATCCTCAAGGAGCAGGGTTCCGGCTCCGGGAAGAACTAGCGGAGCAAACGCAACGAAGCATGATGGAGTGGGGCGGCATCTGCCGCCCCACTCACTTTTTGGGGAAACCGACAGACCGGAGGTGCCCCAGGCGATGCTCGGGGCGAGTCAGGGCGTCGCTGCCCAAGCCCGCAGACGGGGTCGGGCAATGCCTCGGGGATGAGGAACGCCGCGGGTGGCGGTTCTGGCCGCCCTGAACGCGGCAAGTGCCGGGAGACCAAGCACTAGCCGCGCTGGGCGGCGGGAGGATCCTTCGTCCCCACTTCGATCGTCGCCCGCTTCCACGCCGTCGTCATCGTCTCCTCCGGATACGGGCCGGTGGAGGGATCGAAGCTCCCCGCGGCCAAGCCTTCGGCGCACGCCGCGGCGACTGCCGCGAGCTCCTCGGCCTGGGCTGCCACCTCGGCAGGTGTCATGACGTCGCCGTGCCCGGGAACGGTCGTGCCCGCGGCCTTCAGGCGGATCTCGTTCGCCGTGTCCCGCCAGGCCAGCGGAAAGGCGTCCCCGAAGTTCGGCGGCGCCCCGCTCTCCAGGAGATCGCCGGCGAAGAGGACGTCCGCATCGGAGACGGAGATCACGAGGTCGCTGTCGGTGTGGCCGCGGCCGAGCCACTCCATGGTGACGGTGCGACCCCCGAGATCGAGCGTGGCAGAGGGATCGGCAATGTGGTCCGGCGCGACGATCTCGACTTGCTCGATGGCGGCCCCGCCCGCCTCACCGGCCCACTCCAGCGCGCTCTGCTTTGCCGCCTCTCCATGCTCGATCAGGAACTCCCGGCACACCCGATGACCCCACAGCTCCGCGTCGCGGAACAATGCGTTCCCGAACACGTGGTCCCAGTGGTAGTGGGTGTTGACCACCCACCGCACCGGAAGCGGCGTGATCCGGGCGATGTCGTCGAGCAGTTGCCGCGCCTGACCGTGCGACGCCCGCGTGTCGACGACCACTGCGCCGTCGCCGCCGAGGATGAGACCGATGTTCAGATCGAGTGAGGCATAGCGACGGCGAAACACGCCATCCGCAAGCTCATCCCATACGTCCATGAGCACTCAACGATAGGGCGCAACGTCTGC
>JBFFFX010000043.1:0-11577 GCA_041557775.1 Acidimicrobiia bacterium
GCATCACCGCCGCCGACCTGGCTGCGGCCCCGCCGCTCCCCGAGCGCCCGGAGATCGACCGCTGGATCATGTCCGTGCTGCAGTCGCTGGTGCACTCGGTGAACGAGGAGATGGACCAGTACCGGCTCTTTGCGGTCATCGCACCGATCCTCGGCTTCGTCGACGACCTCACCAACTGGTACATCCGCCGCTCCCGCCGCCGCTTCTGGAGCCGGCGGAACGGCAACGACGACCGCGACAAGCTGGCGGCGTTCGCCACGCTCTACGAGGTGCTCGTCACCTTCGCCAAGGTGGCGGCGCCGGTGCTGCCGTTCATCACGGAGGAGATGTACCAGCAGCTCGTCCGCAGTCTCGACGGCACCGCCCCCGAGAGCGTGCACCACTGCGACTACCCGACGGCGGCAGACGATCTCATCGACGCCGAGCTCGAACGCGACATGGCCGTGGTTCGCCGGGTGGTCAACCTGGGCCGCGCCCTGCGCAAGCACAGCGATCTGCGCGTGCGCCAGCCGCTGGCCGAGGTCACGGTGCTCACCCGCGATCCCGTGGTCGCCGCGGCGGTCGGCTCCCACGAGGATCTCATCGGCGAGGAGTTGAACGTCAAGCGTGTCGTGGTCGATGACGACGAGACCCACGTGGTCGAGCTGTCGGCGAAGGCCAACTTCAAAGTGCTCGGGCCGCGCTTCGGGGCGCGGACCAAGCAGATCGCGGCGGCCATTGCTGCGCTCGAGCACGGCGACGTCGACCGGCTTGCCGCCGGCGAGACCATCGAGGTTGACGGGGAGGCCATCGGGCCCGCGGACGTGGCAGTGCGCCGCGAGCCGCGGCCCGGTCACGTGGTCGAGTCAGACGGCACGCTCTCCGTCGCTCTCGACACCGCGCTCGACGAGGCGCTGATCACAGAGGGCCTCGCCCGCGAGGTCATCAGCCGGCTGCAGGGCCTGCGGCGCGAGACCGGTCTCGACGTCGCGGATCGGGTCGTCGTGGAGTGGAGCACGGACGACGTGCAGCTCGCCGGAGCCATCGAGGCCCACCGGGAGCTCATCGCCGCGGAGGTGCTGGCTACCGCGATGACGCGTGTCGAGCAGCTCGAGGGAACGACGGCGTCGATCGGGGACACGTCGGTGACCGCCAGGGTGGAACGGTCCGGCTGACGCGCTGGTCCGATCCGATCAGCAGATGATGCTGCGCACGATCGCGATCCCGAAGAAGAGCACGAGCGGCGACAGGTCGAGCGACATCCCGCCGAGCCGCACGCCCGGCATCACGCGCCGGATCGGTTCGAGCACCGGGTTGATGACGGACGACATGGCGTCGTAGACCTTGCGCACCGGGTGGCCCCACGGCAGACGGCCGAAGGCCACGATGTAGCTGAGGATGATCCAGACGATGAACGCGTAGATCACCAGCTGAAGGAGACCACAAATCAGGTCCATCGCTCAGCCCGCCGCCTGATAGAGGCCGTGTTCGGCGAGCCGTTGTTGCTCTGCCGTATCGAGGTGCCCGCCATGCGGGGTGACGAGGATCACGCCCTGTGCCGTCTTCGCCATGCGGCCGCCGAGAGCGTAGGTGAGACCGGTTGCGAAATCGACGAGTCGGCGGACCATCGCCGGCTCGGTGGTGCGGAGGTCGAGCACGACCGGCCGGCCGGAGCGAATGTGGTCGGCGAGCACTTGCGCATCGGTGAACGTGGTCGCCTCGATGACCTGGCATTGCGACCCCGGCGGCGGCAGAGGCTCCGCGACGCCACTGTGGACGTACACCCCGGCCTCGGCATGGGTGGGCTCGGCGGAGATGCGGCGCCGCTGCCGCGACGGCGGCTCGACGCGCCGGCCGACGACGCCCCCTCCCGGAGGCCTCGGCTCGGGAGCGCGGGGGGGCTGCGACGGGACCGGCGCCGGCGCGGCGGGAGCCTGCACACGAGTCGCCCGGGCGCGCGGCGGCTCCACGGTGCGCACACCCGATTGCGCCCCGGGGTCCTCGAGGACCGCGTCGTGCTCTTCCTCGTCGACCAGACCCAGATAGAACAACGTCTTCTGCCACAGCGATGCCATCAAGCTCCCCGTTCATCTGCGTGATCGCCGGTGCTTCGCGGACCAAAGATAGCCCGTCCGACGCGTATCACCGTTGCACCTTCTTCGACGGCGACCTCGAAGTCATCCGTCATGCCCATGGACAGTTCCCGCAGCCGGGGGTGGGCAGGACGCAACTCGCTGATGAGCTCGGCGAGACGCGCAAACCAAGGCCGGCTGTCCTCCGGCGCCGCAGGAACCGGAGGTATCAGCATGAGACCGCGCACCTCGATGCCCTCCGTGCCGGCCAACTCGAGCAGTCTGGGAAGATCGGTCACATCGACACCATGCTTCTGCGGCTCGGCAGCAAGATTGACCTGCACCAGCGCCGGTGGTGGTGACTGCGCACCGCGGGCCCATGCTGCGACGAGCTTCGGACGATCCAGCGAGTGGAGCAAGTGCGTCGATGGACGCACCAGCTTCGCCTTCTTCGTCTGGAGACTGCCGACGAAGTGCCAGCGAATGTCACTCGGAAGGCCTGGCGCCTTGGCCACCAGCTCCTGAGCACGGTTCTCCCCGAAGTCTCGATGTCCGGCCGCGTACGCTGCTTCGATCGTGGAGACCGGTTGACCCTTGGACACCGCGACCAGGGTCACCTCTGCGGGGTCGCGTCCGACCCGTGTAGCCGCCGCGGCGACTCGGGTCCGCACCTCGGTCAGGCGCTCGGCAACCATGCGACCGCTACTTGCCGAGCCAGGGTCCGGTCCCGGCGGTAGGAGTACAGGTCATCGTCGGTCATCGTGCACCGCTCGCTCGCCCACAATTCCAGCCCGCCCAGATCCGCCGCGGCGGCGGCGCGGAGATCGACGCTCGGTGTACCCCAGTTGGTCGTGCCCGAATACTCGACGAAGCGCTCGTAGACCTCCGGTCCAACCTCGTAACAGCACGGTCCGATCGCCGGGCCGATGGCCGCACGTTCCGGAACGAGGCCGCGGCGCCGCAGCGCGGCAAGTGTGGCGCCGACGATGCCGGCCGCGATGCCCCGCCATCCGGCGTGAACGACCGCTGCGAATCCACGCCCTTCGATGCCGATCGGCACACAGTCGGCCGTCGCGACGGTGATCGCCAAGCCGGGTGAGGTGGTGAACAGCGCGTCGCCGTCGCCGAGCAGGCCCGGGCGAGTGGCCTCCACAACGTGGTCACCGTGTACCTGAGAGACGTAGGCCCATTCGATGGGAGCACCGGCCGCGATGAAGTCGGCGCGGGCGGCAGGGTCGGCACGGGCGTCGCCCTCCGCCGCAGTTCCGAATGCGACCCCGGCAAACCCGGGGGGACGGATCATCCTTGGACGAACCCGGGGATGTCGACATCGTCGTCGGCGACGATCGGTGCGGTCCCATCCGCTCTGGGCGCTACCCCGCCCAGGGTCGACCCGACTCGCCCGGCAGGACGGCGGTCACGATCGAAGCCGGCGGCGATCACGGTCACACGCATCTCATCGCCGAGCGAGTCGTCGATGACCGCGCCGAAGATGATGTTGGCGTCGCTGTCGCTGTGTTCGGCAATCATCGAGGCCGCCGTCGAGACCTCGTGGAGCGTCATGTCGGCCGGTCCTGCGATCGAGAGCAGCACCCCCCTCGCGCCTTCCATGGACGTCTCGAGCAAGGGGCTGCTGATCGCCTTGCTCCCGGCCTGCTGCGCGCGGTTGTCCCCGGTGGCGTAGCCGATGCCCATCACCGCGGACCCTGCGTCGCTCATCACCGCCTTGACGTCGGCGAAGTCGACATTGATGAGGCCGGGGGTGGTGATCAGGTCGGTGATGCCACGCACCCCGCTCGTGAGAACCTCGTCCGCCATCCGGAAGGCCTCCACCACCGCCGTGTGCTCGTCCGCGAGCTCGAGCAGCCGCTCGTTGGGAATGATGATCAGCGTGTCGACGGCCTGCTTCAGCGCCTGGATGCCCTGCTCGGCCTGCACCGACCGGCGGCGTCCCTCGAACCCGAACGGGCGGGTGACGACCCCGACCGTCAGTGCCCCCATCGAGCGGGCCACCTCGGCGACGATCGGTGCGGCGCCCGTACCGGTCCCGCCGCCTTCGCCGGCGGTGATGAAGACCATGTCGGCGCCCTTGAACGCGTCTTCGATCTCCTCGCGGTGGGCCTCGGCAGCTTCACGTCCCACTTCAGGGTCTGCGCCGGCTCCGAGACCGCGGGTCGAGTCGCGCCCGATGTCGAGCTTGACGTCCGCATCCGACATGAGCAAGACCTGGGCATCCGTGTTGACCGCAACGAACTCGACGCCACCCACGCCGGCTTCGACCATGCGGTTCACGGCATTCACGCCACCGCCGCCGACACCGACGACTTTGATCACTGCCAAGTAATTGTGGGGAGTACGGATATCCGTCACGTTGCTCCAACTCCGTGAGGCTCGACCTACACATTACCCCGAATCGTCAGAAGATGAAACCTCTTCTGAAGTATCCTCAACCAATGGTTCAGGGTTGAGGATACCGGGGCGCAGCGGGGAGATGACGTTCAAGACAGCGCCCGGGGGCAGGTCGTCGCCGAGCATCGCGGTGAGGGTCGCCACCTTCTCCGGCATGTCGCGGCGGTTGCCGAGAAGCACTTCGTGCCCGCGGACGACGGCCTCGATCCCGGTGCCTGCGACGTGCGCAGTTGCGCCGTGCGCAAGATCGGCCGGAAGCAGGCCGAGAAACTCGATCGCACCGACGATGTCGTCCTCGAAGATCCGATCGCCGGGACCGATCGCCCCAACTACTGCCTCCAGCACGGGATCACCGTCTTGCGGTTCACCGGCCGCGAGAACGAAGCCATCGTCGGCGACCAGCGACCAGCCCGCCCGACCATGGACCCACGCCGCCGCCCGCCGTTCGAGGACGGTGACCTCGACGGAACCGGGCCACGTGACACGGACCTCGGCGCGCGACACCCAGGGGTCTCGGAGCAGGGCGACCTCGATGGCGTCCGAGCGTATCGCCACCGTCGGCGTCCCCGGCTCGACACCGTGTTCCTCGAGGATCTCGGTGGCGGCGGCATTCGTCACGCCGTGGACCGAGACGGTGCGGACCGCCAGCCACGGCGATTGCGTGAGAGCCCAGCCGACCCCACCGATCAGGATCACCACGAGGAGGGCGATGATCCAGCGCAGGCGTCGTCGAGCCCATGATTCCCTCACCTGGCGGCGGCGGGCGGCGAGGCGGGGATCGAGCTGCAGCGTCACTGCGCCGCGGTCCCGGCCTCGCGGAAGCTCCCGAGGAACTTCACCTCCGGCACGAGGCGAACACCGGTCTCGTCGCGGACCCGGCGTTGCACCAACCGCATCAGGTCGTAGACGTCCTGTGCGGTCGCTCCCTCGCCGGCCTCGAAGAAGTTGGCGTGTCGCGGCGAGACCCGGACGCCGCCGACGGCCGACCCCTTGAGCCCGAGCGCATCGATGATCCTGCCGGCGGCGTCACCCTCGGGATTCTTGAAGACGCTGCCGGCGTTGAGCGTGCCACCGGGCTGGTTCTGTCGCCGCCACTGGGTGACCTCGCGGATGAGGTGCTTGCCGTCGGCAGCAGGCCGCGGCTCGGAGCGAAAGCGCGCCGCGAGGACCAACTCGCCGTCCTCGAGGTTGGTGTAGCGGTAGGCCATCTCGAGTTGATCCGGCGTGCGTGTCGTCGTCTCCCGCGTCTCCAGGTCCAACACCCGCGCGCTGATCATCCAGTCGGCCGTCTCGCTGCCGAGGCAGCCGGCGTTCATCCGGACCGCTCCCCCGACGGAGCCGGGAATACCGACGAGGAACTCGAGTCCACCTCGGTCGTGTTCCACGCTCTCCCGGGCGACCTTCGCCAGCGGTGCAGCGGCCCCGGCGTCGACGATGCCGCGCTCGTCGACATCGATCCGCGCAAAGGAGCCGCTCAGACGGATGACGACCGCATCGAGTCCTCGTTCGCTGATGACGACATTGCTCCCGCGACCCAGTACGACGACGGCCAGCCCGAGGTCGTCGGCCGCCTCGAGCACCTGGAAGAGCGTCGCGCCGTCTGTCGGCTCGGCGAACCACGCCGCCGGCCCACCGAAGCGGTATGTGGTCATCGGTCCGAGCGGCACATCACGCACCAACGCGCCCGAAGCGAGGAGCTCGGCGACGCTCATACCTGCCCCTCGTGGAGCGCGGCGAGCAACGGCTCGGCCAATCCGGTGACGTCACCGGCACCGAGCAAGAGCACGACATCGTCGGGTTCGACGATCTCCATGACGTGATCGACGACGTCGTACAGCGCGGGCACGTAGTCCACCTCGCCCCCGGCGGCGGCGACCGCTTCGGCGACGATCCGTCCGGTGACGCCCGGCATCGGCGCCTCTCCAGCCGAGTAGACGTCCGTGACGATGGTCCGATCCGAGGTGGCAAGCGGCGCACCGAACTCGTGCGCCAGGTCTGCGGTGCGGGTATAGCGATGCGGCTGGAAGACCGCGATGACGCGGCGCCAGCCACCGAGGCGTCCCGCCGAGATGGTGGCACCGATCTCGGTGGGATGGTGGGCATAGTCGTCGACGACGGTCACACCTCCGACACGGCCGCGCACGTCGAATCGACGGCGAACGCCTTGATAGCCGGCGAGCCCCGCCGCCAACGCGTCGACATCGTGACCGAGGCTGGCGAGGAGCGCAACGACACCCGCCGCGTTCAGCGCCACATGATGCCCGGGCATCGGCACCGTCAGGCCGGTCGACCGTCCGTCGGGATCGGCAAGACGGAACGCCACCTCACTGCGCCCGTGGCGCACGTCGGAGACCTGCCAGGCCGCGTCTGCGCTCGTGCCGTACCCGATCAGTTCGGCGCGCTCGGCGAGACGCCGCACGCCGGCATCGTCCACGCATCCGACGACGGGACCGTCGACGCGGTTCGCCACGAGGGCGAACGCTTCTTCGAGACCGGCGACGGTCTGGTAGTAGTCCAGATGGTCCGCCTCGATGTTGGTCACCAACAGGCCCTCGAGGTGGAGGTGGCGAAACGTACCGAACGCCTCGTCCGCCTCGAGTACGAAGAGGTCGGGGTCGCCGAGATGCGCACCCGTTGCGAGGGCGCTCATCTCGCCGCCCACGATGAATGTCGGATCAACGCCGACATGCCGCAGCGCCGTCACCGCCATCGCCGTCGTCGAGGTCTTGCCGTGGGTCCCGGCAAAGCCCACCGCCGGGCGAGACGCGGTCAACGCCTCCAACAGCCGCGGGCGCATCCACACGGTCACCCCGGCTGCGTGCGCGGCGCGAAGCTCCGGATCGCGGTCGGGCACCGCCGATGACGCCACGACGAGATCGGCCCCGGTGACCGCAGCGGGACGGTGCCCCACCCACGTCTCGATTCCGAGATCACCGAGCGCGTCCAGGCGGCGTCCGGGCTTGAGGTCGGAGCCGGTGACGTTGTAGCCGAGGCCGGCGAGGATCTTGGCGAGGGCGGCCATGCCGGCGCCCCCTGCACCCACGATGTGAATCGCGCCGGTCGGGGGGAGCTGCGGTGCGTCACGCAGGATCATCGTGCGTTCTCCATCAGGACCCCCGCCATGATCGCAGCCGCGTCGGGCTGCGCCGCCGCATGAGCGGCGGAGGCCATCCGATCCAACCGCGCACGGTCGGCGAGGAGACCACCGACTTCGGCCGGCACTCGATCGATCTCCGCCTCAGGGATGACCACGACGGCGCCGGCCGATGCGAGGTACTCGGCGTTGCCCTGCTGGGCGACCGCCTCCAGCGGAACCACGACCGCAGGCGTGCCCGTCATGGCGAGCTCGCTGATCGTGAGCGCCCCGGCCCGGCCGAGCACCAGATCGGCCGCTGCATAGAAGTACTCCATCTCGCGCTCGAACGCCACGGGGCGCCAGATCACGTCGGTGTCCTCGGCACGGGTCACCACGGCAGCGTGATGTGCCTCCCCCGTCAGGTGAACGATGGCCATGCGCCGCGGATCGGCATCGATGGCGATGCGTCGCGTCGCCTCATTGAGCACCAGGGCGCCCAGGCTGCCCCCGAGCACACCGAGCACCGTCAGGTCGTCCGGCAGCTCGTAGCGCTGCCGCGCTGCGGCCCGAAGCACGGTGCGATCGAAGTCCCGCAGAGCCCGCCGAACCGGATTGCCGACGACGCGGGAACGACGCAGCTTGGGTGCCGCTGCGGGAAAGGCCACGAAACTCGTCGCCGTCCAACGGGCGATGATCTTGTTGGCCAGGCCGGGGACGGCGTTCTGTTCGTGGAGGAACAGCGCCGCACCGGTGCGCCGCGCCGCCAACGCCGCAGGAACGGATACGTAGCCGCCGAAGGCGGTGGTGACCTTCGTCCCGAAGCCGCGCATCGCCGCTGCGATCTCGCGCGTCGCCCGCCGCACGACGAGCGGAAGCCGGAGGTTGGCCAGGTCGAGCGAGCGTTTCAGCCCGCGGATCTCCACGCCGACGAACCGGTACCCGGCTGCCGGAACGGCGGACACCTCCATACGGTCGCCGCCGAAGAACACGATCTCATCGGGATCGACGCCACGCGCCACGAGCTCGTCGGCGACGGCGAGCGCCGGATAGACGTGCCCCCCGGTGCCCGCGGCGGCGAACGCATACGTCATCGTTTCGCCTTTGCGCCGCGCTTGCGGGCTCCTTGCCCCCGGCGGGCGATGTTGAGCATCACCCCCATGACGGCCAGGTTGACCACCATCGCACTGCCGCCGGCGGAGACGAACGGGAGCGGCACCCCCGTGATGGGCAGGGCTTTGACGACGCCCCCGATGTTGACGATCGCCTGCAAGGAGATCCACGTCACGATGCCCGTTGCAAGCAGGCGACCGAACTGGTCCTCCGCCCGCACGGCGACGATCGTGCCCGCGACCGCAAAGACGATGAACAGCGCGATGACGGTGAACGAGCCTGCGAGCCCCGTCTCCTCTCCGATGATGGCGAAGATGAAGTCCGTGTGGGCGTTCGGCAAGTATGACCAGCGAGCCCGGCTGGCGCCGAGGCCCACCCCGAACAGTCCTCCGGTGCCGAGCGCAACCAGACTCTGAAACGCTTGGAGTCCCTCATCGAGCCGATCCGCGTTCGGATCGAGGAACGACCGGACCCGCTCGAGCCGGTACGGCTCGACGACGGCAGCCACCAGCGCGCCGAGCACTCCCAAGCCGCCCAGCGTGGCGATGTGCCGCAGCGGCGACGCGGAAACGACCAGCACAGCAAAGGACGCACCGGCGATCAGCACCGTGGTGCCCATGTCGGGCTGTCGGAGCAGGAGAAGCGAGACGACGCCGAAGGAGCCGGCGACGGGCCAGAAGACGTGGGAGAAGGATTCGAGATAGCGCTCCTTGCGCGACAGCGCCGCGGCGAGGAAGGCGACGACGGTGAACTTCGCCACCTCGGACGCCTGAATCGTGATCGGGCCGACCTCGATCCAGCGACGGGCGCCGCCGCGAACCGAGCCGACGAACATCGTCGCGATGAGCGCGGCGATCGTGAGCAGGAGCAGCACCGGCGCCGCGCGGGCATACCACCGGTACGGAATCCGGCTGGTGATCATCATGGCGATCACACCGGCCCCGACGAACACCAGTTGCTTGCGGAAGATTGCGTGCTGATCGAGGCCTTCGCGAATCGCGGCGACCGACGACGCCGACAGCACCGCGCCGAGACCAACCACGAGGAGAATCGCCACCGGCAGCAGCACCATGACCGCACGGCGATCACCGGAGCTCCGCGCCGTAGCCTGCGTGCGCGAGCCGGTCTTGCGCTGTCGGCCGGCTGCGGGGCGGGTCGCCGCTGCGCTACGCGCCATGCGTCCCTCCCACCCGCGCCGTGACAAGTGCGGTGAACGCCTCACCGCGCGCTGCGTACGAAGAGAACATGTCGAAGCTCGCGCAGCCCGGTGCGAGCAAGACGGTATCACCCGGTTTGGCCAATGCGCCGGCCAGGTCTACAGCCGCAGCCAGGTCCGTCACGGTCGTGACGCGGTCGCCGCCCGCGGCAGCCAGCTCCGGGGCCGCCTCGCCGATCGCAACGACGTGCCTGACGGAGGGCACGTCGACGAGCGGCGCCAGATCGAGGCCCTTGTTGCGGCCTCCGGCGATGAGGATCACCGACTCGTAGGCGCCAGCGGCGGCGACGGCGGCATGCGGGTTGGTCGCCTTGGAGTCGTCGATCCAGCTGACCCCATGATCCACGGCGACGACGGTGCGGCGGTGGACGCCGGGGCGAAACGTGCCGAGAACGTCGGCGATGCCGCCCGGAGCGGCCCCCATTGCATCGGCCAAGGTCGCCGCGACCGCAACGTCGAGCTGCCACACCGGATCGAGCGAGGGCCGCGGGAACGTATGGTCCCCGACGTGCAGGGTGTCCCCCTCGGGGCCGTTCCCGCCTTCGGGTCGGCGCCGCCCACTGACCGGTACGCGCCGGCCGGGTGCCGCCCGGACGGCTTCGACGGCAGGGGCGTCGTCCGCATCGAAAGCCACCAGGTCGTCGGCGCCCTGGTTCTCGTGAATACGCGCCTTGGCTGCCGCGTAGGCGGAGAAGGAACCGTGCCAGTCGAGGTGATCCGGGGCGATGTTGAGGATGGCCGCAGCCGTCGGGCGGAAACGGTCGATGAATCGCAATTGAAAGCTCGACGCTTCGACGGCCACACAGTCCCAGTCGTCGAGAGCCACGTCCGACAGCGCCAGACCGACGTTGCCGGCGGCGACGGCGCGCATCCCGCCGGCGCGCATCATCGCGGCGGCGGTCTCGGTCACGGTCGTCTTTCCGTTCGTTCCCGTCACGGCCACGTATGGGGCCGCGAGGTGCGAAGCCGCGAACTCGAGCTCGCTCACCAACGGCGCCGGCCCGCGGCGGGCATCGACGACGGGCGGAGCATGCTCGGGAATCCCCGGGCTGGTGACGACGAGGTCGGCGCCGCGCAGCACGTCGCCGTCCCACTCCCCGCCGCGAGACGTGACGTCGAGGTCGAGAGCGGCCAGCGCCTCGGCGGCGCGGTCGTACACCGTCACCTCGTGACCGAGCCGGAGCGCCAGCGATGCCGCGGCCCGTCCGCTCACCGCGGCGCCGAGCACCAGCACGTTCACGGCGAGATCCCGCCTTCGGTGGCAATCAGGAAGTCGGCATAGAACAACCCGACCCCGATCGCGACGAAGATCCCGGAGATGATCCAGAAGCGCACGATCACCCGCGTCTCCGGCCAACCCTTCAACTCGAAGTGATGATGGAGCGGAGCCATCTTGAAGATGCGCTTCCCGAAGACCCGGAACGAGAACACCTGGAGGATGACCGACATCGTGATCGTGACGTAGAGGCCGCCGATGATGGCCAGCAGCAGGTGGGTCTGCGTGAGCAGCGCCAGCGACGCAAGACCGCCGCCCAGCGCCTGGGACCCGGCATCCCCCATGAAGATCTCGGCCGGAGCGGCGTTCCACCACAAGAAGCCGAGGATGGCGCCCACCAGCGCCGCGGCGAACACGCCGAGGTCGAGGGCGCCCTCGACACCGTAGAGGTCGGCGTTGCGGAACTGCCAAAACGCAATGAGCACGTACGCACCGAACA
>JBFFFX010000044.1:0-11545 GCA_041557775.1 Acidimicrobiia bacterium
ATCGTCGGCTTCCTGGGTCCGAACGGAGCCGGGAAGACGACGGCGATGCGCTGCATCTTTGGGCTCGTGACACCCGATGCGGGCGAGATCCGATGGAACGGCTCGGCCGTGACCCCCGAGGACCGCCTGCGCTTCGGGTACATGCCCGAGGAACGAGGTCTCTATCCGAAGATGGCGGTGGGTGAGCAACTCTCGTACTTCGCCCGTCTGTCGGGCCGAAGCAAGGGCGAGGCAGCCGAGGACGCAGCGCATTGGCTCGGCCGGCTCGGACTCACCGAGCGCGCTGCGTCAAAGCTCGAGGAGCTGTCTCACGGGAACCAGCAACGCGTCCAACTCGCCGCGGCGCTGGTCCACGGTCCCGAGCTCGCCGTTCTCGACGAGCCGTTCGCCGGTCTCGATCCCCTCGGTGTGGAGACGATGGCCGCCACGCTCCGCGGACTGGCCGCCTCGGGAGTCGGCATCGTGTTCTCGAGCCATCAGCTCGACCTCGTCCAAGACGTTTGCGAGGACGTCGTGATCATCCACCGGGGACGGGTGGTGCTGGCGGGCCCGCTCTCTGCCCTTCGTGAATCGGCACGGCATCGCCACCTGACCATCGCCGTGGACGGAGCACACTGGACGCCTCCCGCCGCGGTCGTCGACGCCATCGGTGGTGTGGCGGCAGGAAACCATCTTCTCGTCGATCGCGGCGCCGACCTCGGCGCAGTCGTCGCCGCGGCAGGCGCGGCAGGTCGGATCACACGCTTCAGCTTCGAACCGCCGGCGCTCTCGGACCTCTTCCGCGAGGCAGTGACCTGATGAGCGGACGTCGCGTCCTTCGACAGATCGGCGAGATCGCCCGGCGCGACTTCGTCCAGCGGGCCAAGAGCCGAGCCTTCCTCATCACCACCCTCATCACCGTCGGGCTGGTCCTCTCGGTCGGGCCGTTGCTCTCGATGCAACTCCGGGATCCCGCTCCGTACCGAGTGGGCATCGTCGGCACCGCACCCGCAGGCTTCGAGGCAGACCTCCGGGCTGCGGCAGATGCGGTCGATCGCACCGTCGTCATGACGCCCTATGCCACCGTCGCCGAGGCCGAGCGCGGCCTCGACGATGGGCAGGTCGGCGCCGTCGTGGCTCGCGGGAGCGAGGTGATCTGGACGGAGGAGCCATCGGCGCAGCTCGCTGCGGTCATCAACGCCGCATTGCACGCCGGCTCCCTCCGTGCAACGGCCGCCGAGCTGGAACTCACGACCGATGAGGTCTCGCGTCTCGTCGCCCCGCCGCCACCCAGCGTGCGCACGCTGCGAGATCCCGATCCCGAAGCTGAGCCGCGCCGCATCGGCGCCATGGTGGGAGCGATCCTCCTCTACCTCTCGATCTTGATGTTCGGCCAGTTCGTGATGCTCGGAGTCGTCGAGGAGAAATCGAGCCGCGTCGTCGAGGTCCTGTTGTCGCGGGTTGCTCCGGCCCGCATCTTGGCCGGCAAGGTGATCGGGGTCGGCCTGCTCGGGCTCACGCAACTCGTGCTCTTCGGAGGAACCATCTGGCTGGCGCTGACTCAAATCGACATCGCCGACGTGTCGCTGGGCGCCGTCGGCGCCAGCATCGTGTTTCAGGTCGTCGCGTGGTACCTGGTCGGCTACGCCTTCTTCGCGACCTTGTACGGAGCGCTCGGCGCCACGATCTCGCGCCAGGAGGACGTCCAGAGCATGGCGATGATTCCGGTGATCTTGCTGCTCCCCGGGTACTTCATCTCGATCATCCTCCCGGAGAACCCCGAGATGGTGCTCGGTCGAGTCGCCTCGATCATTCCGCCCACGTCCCCATTGGTGATGCCGATTCGCCTCGCGGTCACGTCGGTACCGCTCTGGGAGCTGCTCGTGACGCTCGGACTGCTCGCCGCCGCAGCGTTCGGGATGATCCGATTCGGCGCCCGCATCTACTCGGGCGCGGTCCTCAAGATCGGCCCCAAGGTCCGGCTGCGCGAGGCCTGGCGGTCGGCAAGTCGCTGAACGTCAATCACCTTCGGGACTCCGGGCACCGAGTTCACGGTCGATCAACAAGAGCGCGGGTCCCTCGTTTCCGGCGCGCACCAGGTCGTCGATCACCTGCGAGACCGTCGCCTCCTCCTCGACCTGTTCGTTGACGAACCAGTCCAAGAGCGGGAGCGAGGCGTAGTCACCGATCTCAATAGCCAGCGCGTAGAGGGCGTTGATGCTCTCGGTCACGGCTTGTTCGGCCTGCAGCGATCGCTGGAACACGGCCAGCGGCGAAGCGAAGTCGCCGTCGGGAGCGCTGATCGAGCCGAGCTCCAACGTCCCGCCGCGATCGAGGACGAACTGGTAGAAGCGCAAAGCGTGGGACCACTCCTCCTCGGACTGGATGCGCATCCACGCCGCCATGCCCGGATAGGAGTGCTCCTCGAGCCACGCCGCCATCGCGAGGTACTGGTACGCCGAGGCGAACTCCATCGTGACCTGCGCGTTGAGGGCTGCGGCGAGCCGGCTGTCGAGTGCCACGTGGGCACCTCCTCTCGTGCTCGCGCGCATGCTACCGGCGGGCCCGCAGCCCACAGCCGCGACCGCTGCCGACCTCAGCCCTCCAGCGCCTGCAGGAACTCGTGCACGTCCCACAGCCCGGAGAACTCGTAGCGGTGGGGTCCGCCCGATGTGAGGAATTCGAGCCGGCTCGGCCTCACGAACCCGCCCTTCTCGACGCTCACGTCGCCGATGTCGCGGAGCGATATCGACGCAAGCAACCTCCCCGGCTTTCCCCAGCCCTTGGGTTCGTACACGAGCACGCGGCGGTCCGTCGCACCGACGAACACCTGCAGGGCACGCGAATCGACGGGGTGCTCGGCCGCAGCGCGCATCGCCAGCCACCGGCCGACGATCGCACCGAACGCGGCACCGAGCGCGGTCACGATCAGGCTGTTGGCACCGAGACCCGGCGCCATCGCGGCGGCGAGACCGGCGGCAGCGACGATCGAGGCGAGGAAAGGCACGTACGTACCTCCGATCCACGTCGGCAGCGCCGCCTTCAGCTTCTCCCCTCGCCGCAACTCGTCCTCCACCATCGTTGCCATACGAATGACCGTCCGCGGAACCGGATTGAGGGCCATCAGTGCCTCCCGCCTTGGAGGTCGTAGTCACGCAGCATCACGCCGGTACCGGGCTGGAGACCCAGGTGTCCGTAGAACGGCTGCAACTCCGGATCCACCATTGCATCGACCATGTAGATGGGCCCGACCTCCTCGAGCAGAAGACGGACGAGATCGCTACCGATGCCCCGCCCCTGGTATTCGGCGACCACTTCCAAGAAGGGGATGTAGGCAGCCAGTACGCCGTCGCTGATCGCAGTGATGAAGCCGACGACCCGATCGTCCCCCTCGTGAATGGCGAGCACGACATGATCGCTCCCTCGCAGCATCGCCAGGTGCGTCTCTGGATCGGGCGGCTTGGGCCATCCGGCGAAGAACGGGCCCTCGAGGTCGGCGGCCTCGACCTCCGCGACGTTCGTGGTATAGCGGATCATCAGAACGGTCTCCGTGCCGGAATGCGACAATGGCAGGGTACCGGGCGTTATCGTCGCAGCCATGAAACGCCTCCTCGTGATGCGCCATGCCAAGTCGGATTGGGGCGCGAGCGCCCCGAGCGATCACCAGCGTCCGCTCAACCGGCGCGGCCGGCGCGCGGCCGAGACGATGGGTCGCCTGCTGGCGGGCATCGGCGAGATACCTGAGCTCGCCATCTCCTCCTCGGCCGTCCGGGCGCGGCGGACCGTCGAGATCGCGGCCGAGACCGGTGAGTGGGGGACGGAGATCGAGGTGACGGACGATCTCTACGGCACCTCCCCTGACGGCGCCCTCGCCGTCATCGCTTCCGCCCCCGACGACGTGGACCGCCTGATGGTCGTCGGCCACGAACCCTCGTGGAGCGGTCTCGTCCACCGCCTCACGGGAGCCGCGGTGCAGATGAAGACGGCAACGGTGGCGATCATCGACGTCTACACCGGACGAAGTTGGACGGGAGCAGACCAGTTCCAAGGAGAGATCGTGACAGTCCTCCAGCCCCGGCACTTTTCCTACGACGGTGCCACCACCCAGACCGAATAGGATCGGGCGCGCCTCGACAAGGAGCGGCGTTTGGGAAAGATCCACGGCGGACGGCTGATCGCCAGGGCGCTGAAGGCTGAAGGAGTCGACGCGCTCTTCACCCTCACCGGCGGTCACATCGTTCCCATCCTCGACGGATGCGTCGAGGAAGGCATCGAGATCATCGACGTCCGACACGAGGAATCCGCCGGGCATGCCGCCGAGGCGTACACGCGGTTGACCGGCCGCCTCGGGGTGGCGGCAGTGACGGCCGCCCCGGGCGTCACCAACACCGTGACGGCCGTGATGAACGCCCACTTCTCGCACACGCCGATGCTCGTGATCGGGGGCCGCCACCTGGTTCGCCAAGAGCTGGCCGGTGGGCTCCAGGAGATGGACCACCCGCCGCTGTTCCGCTCCATCACGCGCCTGGCGACGACGGCATGGGAAACAGCCCGCCTCGCCGATTACATCGCGATCGCGGCCCGCCACGCGTTCAGCGGCCGCGGTGGTCCCGTATTCCTCGACATCCCGCTCGACGTCCAGTCCGGGATGGTCGACGAGTCGACACCCCTCCCGATGGGCTATCGCGCCACAGAGCCGATCGGCGCCGATCCGGCCGCCGTCGAGTTCGTCGCTCATCTGCTCGCCGGCTGCGAGCGACCCATCGTCTTTGCCGGCACCGGCATTCGCGGCGACGGCGCCAAGGCTCTCGCTGCGGTGGCCGAGGCACTTCACGCTCCGGTGTTCACCAACGCCGGCGCTCGCGGTGCGCTGGCCCACGATCATCCACTGCTCTGTGTGCGGACCCGCAGCCTCGCGTTTGCCGAAGCCGACCTCGTGCTGGCGCTCGGAGTGGACTGGGACTTCCGCACGGGGTACGGGCACACGATCAATGCCGATGCCGCCGTGATCCAGATCGACAGCGAGCCGACCAAGCTCGGCTGGAACCGCCCCGCTCACCATGCCGTCGTGGCGAACCCCGGACGCTTCCTGTCGCAGCTCACCGCCCACAAGACCGTATACGCCCCGGAAGCCGAGCGACCCTGGACGAACCAACTTCAATCCGAGGAGACCCAGCGGCGAGCCGCCGCCCACGCCGAGGCGGACGCGGCCGGCGGCGACTTCGTGATGCCGCAGTACTTCGGACGGACGGTCGCCGAGTTCTTCGGCCCGGACAGCATCGTCGCCGTCGACGGCGGCGACATCGTCGCGACAACCGCCAAGTGGTTGCAGGTCGCGACCCCAGGCCACGTCCTCGAGCCCGGCCCGGCGGGCACACTCGGCACCGGACCCGGCTTCGCCCTGGCCGCCAAGGTGGTCCATCCCGAGAAGACCGTCGGTATCGTGTTCGGCGACGGCGGCTTCGGGTTCAACGGGTTCGAGTACGACACGTACGTCCGCCACGGCCTGCCGGTCATCGGCGTCGTCGGCAACGACGGGGTGTGGAACAACATCAAGACGTTCCACAGGATGTTCTACCCCGAACGGGTCGTGGCAGCCGATCTCGGCCGCCGCCCGTACCACGACGTCGTTGCTGCGCTGGGAGGCCACGGCGAGCTCGTGACCCGACCCGAGGACCTCGAGCCTGCGCTCGAACGGGCGAAGGCCAGCGGCAAGCCCGCCCTCGTGAACGTGCACGTCGCCGAGACCTTCCGCGCCTCCAGCAATTACGGGGGGTAGCCACCGTGATCGACCTTCGCTCCGACACCGTCACTCAGCCCACTCCCGACATGCGGCGTGCGATCGCCGCAGCCGAGGTCGGCGACGACGTCTACCACGACGATCCATCGGTCCTCGCGTTGGAGGAGTACGTCGCCGACCTCCTCGGCAAGGACGATGCGATGTACGTTCCGACCGGCACGATGTCGAACCAGGTCGCGCTGCGCACCCACACCCAGCCCGGCGATGTGGTGCTGGCTGCGGAGCAGGCCCACATCCACATCCACGAGATGGGGGCACCGTACGCGCTGTCCGGCGTGACGCTGCAGTTTCTGCCGACGACGCAGGGGACGTTCACCGGCGAGAGCGTGCATGCCGCGGTTCCGGTCATCCCCAAGTCCATGCCGTCCTCCCTGTTCCAGCCGGTGACGCTCGTATGCACCGAGAACACGCACAATGCCGCCGGGGGCACAGTGTGGCCGGTGGAGCTGCTCGCCGAGGTTGCCGCCGCTGCCCACGCCCGCGGCCTGGCCACCCACATGGATGGCGCCCGGCTGTGGAATGCAGCAGCGGCCTCCGGCCGTGATCTGCGCGAGATCACCGCCGGCTTCGACACGGTGAGCGTCTGCTTCTCGAAGGGCCTCGGCGCACCGATGGGATCGGCCCTCGTCGGTCGCCGCGACCTGGTCACCCGAGCCCGCCGCTTCAAGCAGATGTTCGGTGGCGGCTTCCGCCAGGCCGGCATGATGGCCGCCGGCGCCCTGTTCGCGGTGCAGCACCACCGCGAACGGCTCGCCGACGATCACGCCAACGCAAACCGACTCGCCGCCGGTCTGACCGAGATCCCCTGGCTTGCGGTCGACACCGGCCGTGTCGTCACCAACATGGTCTACTTCGACGTCCTGTCGATGGACGCCGGACGGTTCGCCGAAGCGTGCGCCGACGAAGGAGTACTGATGCTCCCGGACGGGAACACGATCCGCGCCGTCACCAATCTGCACGTCACCGCCGCCGACATCGACGAGGCGCTGCGCATCATCGCCCGCGTCCTCGAGAGTTGACGACTCCGCGGCCCGGTCGCCGCGGGCGGCCCGGCGGCGAAGGCACAACCGACCGCAGCGGCAGCGACGTAGTCCATCCGCGGCCCGCCGGCGGTATCGTGCGCTCTGTGAGCAGGGGAGGAAACGTGTCACGAGCCGTCTCGCCGGATACGACCGGCGTGATCCTCGTGCTGGCCGACGTGAGTGGGTACACGCGCTTCATGACGACCCACGAGAACAAGTCGCTGCGGCACAGCCAGATGATCGTCGGGGAGCTCCTGGAGACGTTGCTCGAGCAGATCGACGTCCCGCTCAAGGTGTCGAACATCGAAGGTGACGCCCTCTTCCTCTACGCCGAGCGGGCAGCCGACGATGCGGTCTGGTCCCGGAGGAGCCGCAACCTGATCACCCGCCTCCTCGACCTGTTCCGCGTCTTCCACGAGCGCCTCGTCGAAATCGGCGCGTACAGCGTGTGCCGGTGCGAGGCCTGCGCCAACGTCGGGGACCTCGAGCTGAAGCTGATCATCCACTCCGGCGAAGCGCTCGTCACCCAGATCGGCCCTTATGCGACGCTCTCGGGAGTGGACGTGATCACGCTGCACCGGCTCGCCAAGAACTCGATCCAAGGCGACCGGTATGTGCTGATGACCGAGGCGGCGGTGCAGGACCTCGGTCTCCCCGCGGACGTCGAGGTCCTCGAGGGCTCCGAGCAGTACGACACCGGCGAGATCCGGACGCGGTGGTTCGTCCCCCGCGTCGCAATCGACGTCGATGCGGAATCGCTGCGCAACACCTTCTCCGAGGCCAGCATCGGCGTCCGCATCCTGCGTGACGAGATCCAGCGGGAATACACCGATGTGGCCGCAGACCCGGGCCGGGGCTACCACTTCCGAACTGGGCGCGAGGCGGCCACCGGCATGGGGTATCCGGCCGAGTGGTTTGACGGATTGCCGGACGACGTGGTCGCTTCGTTCGCCGGCACCGGGAACCCGTTCAGCCTGGGCGACCTCCACCGAGGCGACTACGTCGTGGACATCGGGTCCGGCGCCGGCCTGGATGCGCTGATCGCAGCACGCCTCGTCGGGCCTGAGGGGCACGTCATCGGCGTCGACATGACCGACGCGATGCTCGCCAAGGCGCGGAGCGCGACCGAGGATCTAGGGCTCGACAACCTGGAGTTTCGCGAGGGATATGCCGAGACCTTGCCCGTCCCGGACGGGTGGGCCGACGTCGTGATCTCGAATGGCGTCATCAACTTGAGCCCTGCCAAGGACCGCGTGTTCGCCGAGATATTTCGTGTGTTGCGGCCCGGCGGCCGGGTTCAGATCGGCGACATCACCGTTGACCGCGAGGTGCCGGAAGAGGCAAGGCGCGACATCGACTTATGGACCAACTGAATAGCCGGAGCTCTGGTCGAGGCCGAGCTCCAGGCCACGGTCGTGGCCGCAGGATTCGAAGACTTCGAGATCACGTGGAAGGACAACATCTTCGAGGGCGCCGCGCGGCCGTCGGCAGCCGTGGCGGCGTTCGGCACCTGCGGCGTGAACTACCGGGCGCGGAAGCCTGCCCGGGACCCGGACAGCGGCACGCCGTGACCATCCGGGGAATCTCGGGAGATCCCCGTGCGCGGCGACCTCTTGGACGGAGCGCCGGCCACCGGCCGACCCGTTGAAGCTCTCGCCCGTGCCGTGCCCGTTGCCCGGACGACTGAGCCTGGCGTCGCGCCCCAACGCCGATGAACTCGACGCCGACGTCGCCCAGCTCAGTTCTGCGAAAGTGACCACGGTCATCACCGCACTGCCCGTCGACGAGGAAGACGGCTTTGGCCTCGGCCGAGAAGCAGCGGCATTGGGGGCCGCAGGAATCGAGCTGTTACGCATCGAGATCGACGACTTCGGGGTCCCGGACCCGGCCGACGTCCTCCCCACGCTCAACGCAGTGATCGATTGGCTCGGCGACCCCGAAACACACGTGGCGATCCATTGCGCGGCCGGCCTGGGCCGCTCCCCGATGCTCGCTGCGGGCATCCTCGTGCTCGCAGGCGCCACCCTCGAGGATGCGTGGGCAACCGTCGCTGCGGCACGCGGGCGCCCCGTGCCCGAAACGTCCGCACAACGCGGATGGCCCGCACGTCTCCGCGGCTGAGCCGGGGGAACCCTGCAGCCGGTGGCGCCGGTTGCTCAGACCGGGTCGCCGTACTTCTCCTGGTGGAGTCGCACGGCGGACGTCATCCAGTCGTCCCGCTCGATACGATCGGGGAACGAATCGAGCGCCGCAGCCACCTGGGCGATGTCATCGCCCCGGAATCGGGCGATCTGCGCAAAGCTCGTGATACCCATGTCCTTGAGGAGCCCCTCGATGACGGGGCCGATCCCGCGGATGCGCTTCAGGTCGTCATCGACGGCTGGGCCTTCTCCGCGGGTTCTGGCGGCGATCTCCGCGACGCGGCGAGTGGCGGATTCCTTGTCGGGCACCGGCGCGGTGGCAGGGGCAACCGGCACCGCCCCAGCCGCTTCCGCTTCGAGATCGACCACCCGCGCCTCCAGGGCGGCGATCCGAGCCGCGTCGGCACCGAGACGCTCTCTGTCGACGTCCCTCTCCAGGGCTTGCTGGTGGAGGCTCGCCTCGAGCTCGTTCACTCGTCCGGACGCACCCGCCAGTTCCGCCCCCATGCGCACGGCATCGGCTCGGCGCGTCTCCAGCTCGGACTTGGCGGCGTCGAGCGACGCTTCCGCCGCGGCGAGGCCGGCGTCGACCGCCGCCTTCTCCTCATCGGCGACCGCGAGCTTCGCCTCGTACTCCACACGAAGCCGGTCGCCGATGAGCCAAGGACGCAGCACCCAGCCCAGGATCAACCCGACCACCAACGCCACGATGATCCAAGCGACCAACGTCGTGGTGGTGAACTCAGCTGCAAGAACCATCGGTCCTCCCGGTCGGCAACTCGCCAACGATCCTACGAGCCGCCGCACTCGTCCGCAGGCGCCCACTCCGAGTCATCGGTTTGGACAACTCAGCGCCCTCCGGAACCCTCGGGCTCCACCTCGAAGGCGGCGTGGTCGATACCGAACACATAGCGCAGGCGCTCGTAGGCCTCGTCAGCGACAAAGCGCCTATCGATACCGCCGCGGACGACGAGGTGCGCAGTAGCGACGTCCATGCCCGAGGTGAGGATCCGCAACCGCACGTCCCGGACGTCCACCACGCCGGCGATGCCGCCCAACACTCCAGCGACGGTTTCGGGCGTCGCGTTGGGTGGTACCGACGCAGCGAGGATGCGGATGGCCTTGCGGGCAACGCGGAACGCACGGGGCACGATGAGCAATCCAACACCGACGGCGACGAGCGCGTCGATCATCTCCCACCCCGTCGTCACTATGACCAATGCGGCGAAGATGACGCCACCCGAGGCGATCAGATCGCCGAGCATCTCGACGTACGCGCCCGCGACGTTGGGCGACGCGCGGCTCAACGGCCGCAGAAGACGCCATACGGCCACATTGACGCCAAACCCGCCGGCCGCAACGAGCAGCATTGGCACTGCGGCGACATCCACCGGGTTCCACAGGCGGGCGATCGCGGCGTAGACGACGTACCCGGCAAGCGCGAAGAGCAGCAGGGACGCCGCCAGCGCAGCGGTGATCTCGAACAGGTAGGGGCCGTCGCTGCGATCCCGCCGGGAGACGCCGCGGGTGCCGGCCACCGCCGAGGACAGGGCCACCCCGAGACCCGCGGCGTCGGTCGCCATGTGTCCCGCTTCCGCCACCAAGGACAGCGAGCCGGACAGATAGCCGGCGGCGAGCTCGACCACCGTGAAGGCGCCCACCAGACAGAAGGCCAGCGCGAGCGTCCTCGCGCCGACGGTCTGCGGGCGCTTCGGTGACGGGTCCGTATCGTTCACGGCGAGCATTCTGCCCGATCGACTGGTGCCCCGCCTCATGATGGTGGCGAGGCTCAGGCGAGTCAGGGGCGTCGACGACAAGGGCGCAGGCGCATTCGTCCAATGCGTCGAGGCCGAGGACGCCGCCGGCGGCGCTCCTGGCCGTCCCGAGCGCGGCACATGTTGTGAGACGGGGCCCTAGCCGCGGTCTCCCAGGAGCCGAGCGACGAGCCACTGCGCAGTTCCCGTGACGAGAGTCTTCGTGCCTTCCTGCCCGTCCTCGGCTTCAACGGCGATGCTCTCCAGCCACCATGCCTCCTCGCTCGATCCGAGGAACTCGTGGACGTCCGCCCCCTTCTTGGTCCACGCCTCCGTGAGGCCTTCGTAATTCGAGGGTCCAAACGGAACGAGCAAGACAGGACAGTCCTTCGGCGAAAGCGTTTCCAGCCGTTGCCCTTCGAGACTGGAGTAGAACCGATCGGTGAACACGTACCCGATCGCCTCGATCCACCCCTCTTGCCTGATCCGCTCGATCATCCGCGCCGTCGGCTCCGGCTTCCTCTCGCCTTTGAGCGCAGCGATGTAGTGGCTGCGGAACACTTCTCGCATGAAGGTTGCGGTCTCCAGAATCGGGCTCCAAAGGACGAGCGGCGATCCCGGCGCCTCCGCTGCGGCCGCAGTCGCCGGAAAACATCCGAGCCGGGTGCCGACGTAGCCGACGCGTTCGACTTCCACGTGGCGCGCGAGATGGCGGCGAGCTTCTGCGACGGCCTCCGTCATGGCGTCGAGACTCACCTCCGAGACATCTCCCTCGCTGTGCCCGGCGCCCCTGTAGTGGAACCGTTGAACGGCGACTCCAGCGGCGGCGAGCGCCCGACCAAGGAGCAC
>JBFFFX010000045.1:0-11501 GCA_041557775.1 Acidimicrobiia bacterium
CGCGTTGGCGTTCGATGTCATACTCGGCGAACGACCCGACAGCGTGTGAGGCTGCCGTGAGTGACAGCATCTTCGACCGGCTCTTCGAGCTCTTCCAGGCCCCCGGACCCGTCAACTGGAAACTCGCGGCGGAGGTCCGCAAGAGCCTGGCCGGCGCCATCGAGCCGGTGGAGCCCGGCCTCGCCGAGGAGTACGGGGAGCTCGTACTCGCCGCCCAGCTCAGGCTCGAACCGACGACGCACCTCGACCTCTCGACGCCGCGACCCGTCCAGCCGGTCGATCGAGCGACGTGGGCCGCGCACAACGAACAGGCATTTCGCTATGCGATCGAACCGCTTTCCGGCAAGTTCTCCGGGGGCATCGCCGACCCGTCAAACCCGATGGCAGCGATGCTCGCCCCGCTCGGTCCTGCCGTCCTCGGCATGCAAGCCGGGTCGATGATCGGCTTCATGTCCCACCGGGTCCTCGGCCAGTTCGACACGGGGCTCCCTGCGCTCGACCACGGCGACCTCTATCTCGTGGTCCCCAACGTCGAGGCGTTCGCCGCCGATCACGCGCTCGACGTTCGCCAGGCGCGGCTGTGGGCTGCGGGTCACGAGGTGATCCACCACGCGGTGCTCGCCCTCGCCTGGCTCCGCGATCACGTCGTCGGACTCATGGACGACTACTACGCCAATATCCACTTCGATGCCGGACGGCTCACCGATGCGCTCGCCCGCCTGGAGGACCCTGCGGAGCTGGAGGAAATGGTGGGCGGCGCCGGCGGGCTCGCCTCGCTTCTCGGCGCCGAGCACGACCCGGCCAAACTGGCGCCCGTGCAGGCCGTAGTCGCCGCGATCTCGGGCTACGGCGACTACATCGTCCGCAAGGCCCTCGCGACGATCCTCCCGGACTTGCAGCGGCTCGAAGAGGCCGAGGCGCGCCGGCGCGTCGAGCCCGATCAAGGCGAGCAGTTCCTCCACCAGCTCGCCGGCCTCGCCCTCGAACGCCACCACGCCGGGGAAGCCGCACGGTTCTTCACAGAGATCGAGCGCCGTTGGGGCGACGAGAGCGTCGCCCGCGTATGGGCATCGGCGGACACCCTGCCCACCGTCGCCGAGCTGGCCGACCCGGTCGGGTGGGCCGCTCGCGTGCTCCTCGAGCCCGACGCGCTCGGCTAGGTGGCGCGCCGCGGTAGCCTCGCGGCGCACTGCAACCAAGAGAGGTTTCGAACATGACTGCGACCGTTGGCAGCGAGGCCCCGGCCTTCCAGCTGATCGATCAGAACAAGACGCCGGTCTCCTCGGAGAGCCTGAAGGGCCGAAAATCGTTGATCGTGTTCATCCCGTTCCCCTTCACCGGTACGTGCGAGTCGGAGCTGTGCACGATCCGCGACGGCTACGCCCACCTCAACGAGCTGGACGCCAATGTCGTCGTGATCACCTGCGACACCTTCGCCGCGAACAAGAAGTGGTCGGACGACAACGACTTTCACTTCCCGGTGCTGTCGGACTTCTGGCCGCACGGCGCCACCGCACAGGCATACGGTGCGTTCAACGAGGGTCTGGGTGTCGCCAACCGCTTCACGTTCGTTCTCGACGAGGCGGGCATCGTTCGTCAGGTGGTGAGCACCGAGTCGCTCGGGATCGCCCGGGAGTTCGACGCCTACGTGGACGCACTGCGCGGGCTGTAGCGCCCGTTCGTTCTCCGTACCGGCTGCGCGAGGCTCGAAGGGCCGGCGCCCGCGCCCTGACTCACGCCTCGAGCCGGTAGCCGACGCCTCGGACGGTGGTGATGACGGGCGCCCCGGTGACAACCTCCAGCTTGCGCCGGAGCCGGCGGACGTGCTGATCCAGCGTCTTCGAGTCGGTCCACCCGTAGCCCCAGACTTCGGCGAGCAGGTCGGTGCGGGAGACGATCCGCCCCACGCGGGAGGCCAGCATCTGCATGACCTCGAACTCCTTGCGCGGCAGCGCAAACACCGTGTCCTCGATCCGCAGCTCGTAGCGAGTGGGATCGAGCACCGCGTTGCCGAACGTGACCACCGACTCCTCGACCTCGGTCGCCACGTTGCGGCGCATGGCGGCCCGGATACGGGCGAGGAGCTCGCGCAACGAGTACGGCTTCGTCACGTAGTCGTCGGCACCCAGCTCGAGCGCGGTGACGATGTCCGCTTCGCTGTCCTTCGCCGACAGGATGATGACCGGCACCTCCGACTCGGCGCGAATGCGCTTGAGCACGTCGAGGCCGGACAGTCCCGGCAGCATCAGATCCAGCAAAACGATGTCCGGTTTCAGCTCGCGGAAACGGTCGAGCCCGGACCTGCCGTCCCCGGCGGCGGAGATGGCGAGGCCCTCGCGGCCCAAGCCGACCTCGAGCGCATCCACGTAACTCGGCTCGTCCTCGATCAACAGCACGTTGAGCATCAGAACACCGCCGGGAGCACGACTCGGAACGTGCTCCCCGATCCGGGGGCCGACTCGAGCTCGACATCGCCGCCGTGATTGCGCGCGACGTGGCGCACGATCGCCAGACCGAGGCCGGTGCCGCCGCTCGCCCGGCTGCGGGCCCCGTCCACGCGGTAGAACCTCTCGAAGATCCGCGACTGGTGTCGCTCGGGGATGCCGATCCCGGAGTCCTCGACTTCGATCACGGCGGCGCCGTCGCGGCGGCGGAGCCTGACGTGGACCTCATCACCGCCGTACGTCCCGGACGACCCGTACTTGATCGCGTTGTCCAGCAGGTTGGCCACCGCGGACACGAGCTGCACGCGGTCGCCGGTCACCACGACGGCTTCGTCTCCGAGATCCGCGGTCACGACGACGCCGACAGGCTCTGCCACGACCTCGACGCGCCGACAAGCTTCGATCACGACCTCGACGAGATCGACCCGGCTCATTCCCGGCGCATCGCGCTCCACGAGCGAGAGATCGAGGATGTCGTCGACGAGCGCCGCGACTCTCCTCGCCTCACCCACCAGGCGCTCGGCGAGTCGCTTCTTGGCGACGTCGTCGTCGGTGTCGCTGATCGCCTCGGCGAGCAGCGAGAGCGCACCGACCGGTGTCTTCAGCTCGTGGCTCACGTTCGCCACGAAGTCCTGGCGCACCGCATCGACCCGGTCCTGCTCGGTGACGTCGGCCACGTTCACGATCACCCCGAGGGCCACTTCTGGCGGCAAGGGGTCGGCGCGGACCCGGAGAACCCGCGGCCCCGGCTGGTAGACGTCGAACCGGGCGTCGACGGGTTCACCGTCGACCAGGACCTCTCGAGCGAGGCTGCGGATGCGAGCGCCGGCCGCAGCGTCGCCGTGACGACCCTCGAGCAGCCGTCGCGCCGTGGCCGTGGCGAAGAGGATCTCGAGATCGGCGCCGAGCACCAGCACGCCCGCCGAGGACTGATCGACGGCCGACTCGACGAACGCAGCGCGCTGGACGGCAGCGTCGCGCTGTTCGATCAGCCGGGCCACCCCGCTGCTCAGCGAGGCAGGTCGCCTCCCCAGCGCGGCCGAGGCGGCATCGAGCGCACCGCCGATCTCGCTCTCGCCGCGGCGCGCCCGGCCGAACCACACGGCCGACGCGGCAGCCGAGGCCGCCAGCAGCAGGATCACGACGAGGGAGAAGACGTCCATCTGCCGAGATGGTACGCCGGGATGATCGGCCAGAAACCCCTATCCGGAGAGGGTTTCGAGAATTCACCTTCGCTTCAACTACGGGTGCCGCTGCGGTCACACGCCCCGCATACCGTCCTGTACGGCCGCGGCACCGCGGCCGCATTGCCCCATACCGAACCAGGAAGGACACCATGCGATCGAAGCTCTGGCGCTTCGCCGCCTCGCTGCTCGCACTTGCGCTGGTGGCCGCTGCATGCGGCGGCGCCGATGACTCCACGACGGGGGACGGCGACGGAGCATCGGGGAACATCGAGATCTCCGGCTCATCGACCGTCGAGCCGATCTCGGCGAGGGTGGGAGCGGCGTTCGACGCCGCCAACCCCGGCATCGCCACGTCCGTGGAAGGCCCCGGCACCGGGGACGGCTTCGCCCGCTTCTGCAACGGCGAGACCGACATCTCCAATGCGTCGCGTGCCATCAAGGACTCCGAGGTCGAGAACTGTGCCGCCAGCGGCGTCGAGTACGTCGAGTTGCACATCGCCACCGACGGCATCAGCGTCATCACGTCGCCCAACAACGACGTGGTCGCATGCCTCGACTTCAACGACATGTACGCCTTGGTCGGACCGGAATCCGAAGGCTTCGGCTCATGGTCGGATGCCAACGACCTCGCCGCCGAGCTCGGCGCCGGCAACGCCCCCTACCCGGACGCCGCCCTCGACATCACCGCACCTGGTGAGGAGTCGGGCACCTACGACACCTTCGTCGAGCTGGTCATCGAGGACCTCGCCGAACGGCGTGGCGCCGAGGAGGGCACCCGCGTCGACTACAGCGCCGAGGCCAACGACCAGGTCATCGTCAGCAACATCTCGAGCAACGACACCTCCTTCGGGTGGGTCGGCTTCGCGTTCTTCGAGGAGAACCAGGAGGCGCTGCAGGCGATCGCCGTGGACGGCGGTGACGGCTGTGTCGAGCCCACGACCGACACGATCGCATCGTTCGAGTATCCGCTGTCGCGCCCCCTCTTCATCTACGTGAAGACGAACGATCTGGCCACGGACGACCACCTGGTCTCGTTCGTGGACTACTACCTGAGCGACGACGGGCTCGCCGCCGTTTCCGATGCGGGCTACGTCCAGCTGCCCGCCGCCGACTGGGAAGCAACCCGGGCGGCCTGGGAAGCGGTCAAGCCGTAGGGCAAGACGGTGATTCCTTCTCTGGGAGTCGGGTCGGCGACCCGGCTCCCAGAAGGAACCACCGAATCGTCCCTCTAGGATTTCGCAGCGATGGCGCCTACCGATACCGACCGTCCCCGGATCGACCTCACCGGGGACCCGCGGCGGCTTGGGCGAGAGCGACGTGTGCGGAACGTCTTCTTCGCAGCGGCCGTCACCTCGGTCTTGATCAGCGCGGCGATCATCTTGTCGCTCGTCGGTGAGGCCTGGAACTTCATCTCACAGATCGAGCTTGCCTCCCTCAACGACAACGGGTGGTTCCCCCGCCGTGGTCGTTTCCAGATCCTTGCGCTGATCTCCCATACTCTCCTCGTGAGCGGCATCGCCATGGTGGTGGCCGCTCCCCTCGGCCTCGGGGCGGCGATCTACCTCTCCGAGTACGCCCGCCCGAACGTGCGCAGGATCCTGAAGCCCTCCCTGGAGGTCCTCGCCGGCATTCCGAGCGTGGTGCTGGGCTTCTTCGCTCTGACGTTCATCACCCCGAGTGTGGTGAAGCGAATCTTCGCGGAGGCGTCGCAGAGCAACTTCCTCGCTGCCGGGATCGCCGTCGGCGTCCTGATCGTGCCGCTCGTGGCGTCGGTATCCGAGGATGCGATGCGAGCCGTGCCGACGGCGATGCGCGAGGCGTCGTACGGGCTCGGCGCCAAGCGGTGGCACACCAGCCTTCGCGTCGTCGTCCCCGCCGCCATCTCCGGCATCGTGGCCGCGATGATCCTCGCCGTCTCCCGAGCCATCGGAGAGACGATGATCGTGGCCCTGGCCGCCGGTACCAACGGCATCATGAACCTCAGCCCGCTCGACGGCGGCCTGACCATGACGGGCGCCATGGCGCAGCTCGCCATCGGCTCCGATCAGGTGGCCGGAGCCGTCGCCGCCTTCCAGAGCCTCTTCTTCGTGGGGCTCGTGCTCTTCTTCATGACGTTTGCGCTCAACATCCTCAGCGAGCGGATCGTCCGCCGATTCAGGAACCGATACTGATGGCCACCCGATCGCTCACCCACGAGGCCACCGCGGAGATCGTCCGCCGCAACCTGGCCGGCAAGAAGACGAGCGCGGTCGATCAGGCGGTCGCCGTCGCCCTGCTGGTCGCCCTGATGTCGGCGCTCGGGGTGCTCGTCGTGCTGCTGGCCGATGTGCTCCAGCGCGGCTTGCCCGTCTTCGCCGACCGCGGATTCGACTTCGTCACAGCCCGGCTGAACCCGGACGCGGCCGAGGCCGGGATCCTGCAAGGGATCATGGGCTCCCTCGCCCTGACGCTCTTCGTCCTGGTGATCGCCTTCCCCATCGGGGTGGGCACCGCGATCTACCTCGAGGAGTACGCCGGCGACAACCGGGTGACGCGGTTCATCCAGGCCAACATCCGGAATCTGGCCGGCGTGCCTTCGATCGTGTACGGCCTCCTCGGCCTCGCAGTCTTCGTGAAGCTCTTCGGTGCCGTGACGGGAGGGAGGACCGTGATCTCCGGTGGTCTGACGCTCGGCGTGCTGGTCCTGCCGATCATGGTCATCACCACGGCGGAGGCGCTGCGCGCCGTTCCCCAGGCCCTCCGCGAGGCCTCCTACGGCGTCGGCGCCACGAAGTGGGAGACCATCCGCCACCAGGTGCTCCCGGTAGCGTTCCCGGCGATCCTCACGGGCACGGTGCTCACGATCGCGCGGGCCTTCGGCGAATCGGCGCCCCTGCTCCTCGCCGGCGCCCGGCTGTCGCTGTTCTTCAGCAACTCCTCCGGCGCCGGCTTCTGGGACCTCGTCAGCGAAGAGCCCTACACGGCGCTCCCCATCGTCGTCTACAACTGGGCCCGCCAACCGCAGAAGGAGTTCGTCGAGCTGACGGCTGCGGCGATCATCGTCCTTCTCATCCTGCTGTTGACCGTGAACGCCGCAGCCATCGTGCTGCGCGACCGATTCGAACGAAAGACATGACGATGGACCGAACGCGCGAAGATGCGGGCGACACCGTGATGAACCACGACGCCCCCATCGGCCACGAGGCTCCGAACGCCGCGGCGGCTGCGCCCGCCGTTCGCGAGGACGGCGACGCGCCCGGGCGCATCGTGTTCGACGTCGAACGGCTCAACGTCTACTACGCCGATTTCCACGCGGTCCGCGACGTGTCGCTGCCGATCCACCAGCACGAGATCACGGCACTCATCGGTCCCTCGGGCTGCGGGAAGTCGACGGTGCTGCGGTGCTTCAACCGCATGAACGACCTCATCGAGACCGCCCGCGTCGAGGGGCGGGTCAGCTACCACGGCGTCGACCTCTACGGCGAGGACATCGACCCAGTGCAGGTGCGCCGCCACGTCGGGATGGTGTTCCAGAAACCGAACCCGTTCCCGAAGTCGATCTACGACAACATCGCGTACGGGCCGCGCATCGCAGGTTTCAAGGGAGACATGGACGACCTCGTCGAGGAATCCCTGACGCGCGCCGCCTTGTGGGACGAGGTGAAGGACAAGCTCCGCCAATCGGGCTTCTCCCTCTCGGGCGGCCAGCAGCAGCGGCTGTGCATCGCCCGGGCGATCGCCACCAGCCCGGACGTCGTCCTGATGGACGAGCCGTGTTCGGCGCTCGACCCCATCGCCACGCTCCGGATCGAAGAGTTGATGCAAGAGCTGAAGACCGACTACACGATCGTGATCGTCACGCACAACATGCAGCAGGCAGCCCGCGTGAGCGATCGAACGGCCTTCTTCAACGTCCAGATCAACGAACGAGGCCAGCGCACGGGACACCTCGTGGAGTACGACCGTACCGGGAGGATCTTCACCAACCCCAGCGAGCGTGCCACAGAGGAATACATCACCGGCCGGTTCGGATAGGAGAGCGCTCATGTCGACAAGCCATTCCCCGCACCCCGCCCCCGGGGAAGAAGCAAGGGCGCGATTCGATGCCCAGCTCGCGGAGGTTAGACAACGACTGGTAGAGCTGGGCTCGCTCGTGACCGAAAACCTGCGCCGTGCCGGCGAGGCGATGCGGGAGGGGCGCCTCGACCTGATTCCGGTCATCCGCGAGGCCGACCTGGAGGTCAACCACCGGTGCTACGACCTCGAGCAGCAGGTCTTCGAGCTGCTCGCACGACAGCAGCCGGTGGCCGGCGACCTCCGCTTCTTGATCTCCGCAACCCGCATCATCTACGAACAGGAGCGGTCCGGCGACCTCGTGGTCAATTGCGCCAACATGCTGCAGCGCGAGGAGGGCTTTCCCGACCTGCCCAACATCCACGCGCTGCTCTCCCGGGCCGTCGACGCCTCGGCCCAGGTCTTCGCCATGTCGGTGGATGCCATCGCCGACGGCTCGCCCGACGCCGGAGCCACCATCGACCGGGCGGACGACGTGGTCGACGACCTCGTCAGCCGCTACTACACCGAAGTGGGCAAGGAGGCCGAGAACGTGGGGCTGGAGACCGCCATCGCCCTCACCCGCGTGGGACGGTTCTTGGAGCGCATCGCGGACCACGGCGTCAACATCGGCGAACACATCACCTACGTGCAGACGGCGGAGCTCCCCCAAGAGCACCTCACCCCTTCCGACGAGCCGTAGTCCGGCGCGCGGATAGGGCATTCCGTGGTCTTGCCCGGCGAAGCGATTCTGTCCGCTCTTGCCCTCCGGGCGGGCCGCTCGGGCCCCGGCCTCGACTACAGGCTCGCCCAAGAACTCGCCTATCCGCTCGAGCCTCAGGCCCGGCGCTCGAGCCGTCGTCAGATTCGTGCGGCCGCCGGCGGCGGTAACCTCGGCTCGACCGCGTCTCGGAGGGAATCATCGACTTCGCCTACTCACCCCGATGCCAAGCGCTGCGCGAAGAACTGCTCGCCTTCATGGACGAGCGTGTGTACCCGGCCGAGACCGTCCATGAGCACCAGGTCGCAGCCGCCGACAACCCGTGGGATGCGACCCCGGTCATCGAGGAGCTGAAGACCGAGGCGCGCAGCCGCGGGCTGTGGAACCTCTTCCACCCCGAGGAGGAGTGGGGCGCCGGCCTCAGCAACACGGACTACGCACCGCTCGCCGAGATCACAGGCCGCAGCATCGAGCTGGCGCCCGAGGCCACCAACTGCGCCGCCCCCGACACCGGCAACATGGAAGTGCTGTCCATGTTCGGCACCCCGGCGCAACAAGAGCAGTGGCTGGTGCCCCTCCTCGAGGGCAAGATCCGGAGCTGTTTCGCCATGACCGAGCCGGCCGTCGCCAGCTCGGACCCCCGCAACCTCGAGGCAAGCATCCTCCGCGACGGTGACGAGTACGTCGTCAACGGCACCAAGTGGTGGACCACGGGCGCATCGGGCAGCACCTGCAAGATCTCGGTCTTCATGGGCGTCACGGATCCGAACGCCGACCCGAAGAACCGCTACTCGATGATCCTCGTTCCGATGGACGCCGAGGGCGTCACGGTCGAGCGGTCGCTGAACGTCTTCGGGTACCAGGACCGCGGCGGGCACGGTGAGGTGTCGTTCACGGACGTCCGCGTCCCTGCCACGAACCTGATCGCGGGCGAGGGACAGGGCTACATGATCGCCCAGGCACGCCTCGGCCCGGGGCGCATCCATCACTGCATGCGGGCCATCGGCATGGCCGAGCGGGCGCTCGACATGATGGTCGACCGGGCCAAGAACCGCTACGCCTTCGGCACCCGGGTGAGCGACAAGGGTGTGGTCCAGGATTGGATCGCCGAGGCCCGCTGGCGCATCGAACAGGCACGGCTCTTGGTCCTCAAGACGGCGTGGCTCATCGACACCGTCGGCAATCGCAACGCCCGAACCGAGATCTCGGCGATCAAGGTGGTGGCGCCCCACACGGCACTTTGGGTGCTCGACAAGGCCATCCAGGTCCACGGCGGCGGCGGCGTCTCCGACGACTTCCCGCTTGCCCGGATGTGGGCGTTCGCCCGCACACTGCGGATCGCCGACGGTCCCGACGAAGTGCACAACATGGTCGTGGCCCGCCGAGAGATCGGTCGCTGACCGCCGCGGAGTCGGCAAGCGCACACCGTGGCCGCCACGCCCGGGCCCCCGCCGGGGCGCCGCCCGTCCTGACCCTCAGCGGAAGAAACCGAGGATCCTCTGCAGCCAGCTCATGGGCTGCGGAGCGGGTAGATCGGCCAAGACCCTTCTCAGGTGATCCGGGGGCAGGTCGCCGACGAGCACGTACGCCGCGTCGCGCCCGCGCCACTTGACCCAGAGAGCGCTCGGCTCGGCCAGCACCAGATATTCGGCGCCAGCCAGCTCGAAGACCTCGGCATCGCGGAAACGCTCCTCGGCCGCACGGGGCGCCACCTCGAACACGGAGAACGAGAACAGGCCATCGCTGTAGAAGGAGTGCACGCTGCCGCTCGGTCCCGCATAGGCGTCGACGCGCCGGTAGCCGCCTGCGACGACCGGTAGCGACGACTCCTCGACTCTCGCGACGAGGTCGTAGCCGTAGCCGTAGTCCGACGCCGTGGGACGTGCGACGCCGGGAGAGAACTCCATGAACGCGGCGTAGCGGAAGAGCTCACCTTCTCCGTCGTAGATCTCTGTCGCGAGCGGCGCCCACGTCTCGAGGTCGAACACGATGCGAGCCCGCACGACATCGTCCTCGTACACGCTGACTGCGTAGGCAGGGCGCCCGAGCCGCAACATCTCCGTGGCCTCTCCCGTGCGGTACCGGGCGTCGAGCCGGGAGGTGCTCCAGCCGGAGAGCTCGACCCCCGCCACACCCTCGAACGCGACCCTGCCGCTGCGGATCACCGTTCCCGAGGCGGCCGCCATCATTCCCTTCCCGGCATGCTCGAGGGCAGTGATCGCCGCGATCGAACGTCCTTCCCAGATGGTGACAACGATGCGCCGTCCGGCGTACTCGGCCTCCGCCGCCTTCTCGAGGTAGTCCTCCAGGTCTTCGGCCGCCGCCGGAGCGGCGACGCCGATCGTCACCGCGGCGGCCAGCGCTGCGACCAGAACCCCGTGCAGCCTTCGCCGCCTCACGGACCACCCCCGGTGGGGAAGGTGGCGGGTATCACGGAGAACCCCGACTCCACCGAGATCCGAGCACTGTGCTGGGTGGCCAGGGAATCGAGGTCGAGGGGGGCGACGTGCTCCGGACCGCTGACGACGAACGCCACGACCGCAGCCGCTGCGGCGCCCGCAACGACCAGTGCGGCCCGTCGCCGCAGCCGCCCGTGCCGGGCCGCGCCGGTCCGATCGGTCACCAACGCTGCAGGAGCATCGAGGCGAGGCAACGCCCGGACGGCAGTCCTGGCGCCGTCGAGTTGCTGCAGCTCCTCCCGGCATACGGAGCATCCGGCCAGGTGCGCCGCGACCGAGTCCGCCGCGGCGGCATCCAGTTCTCCGTCGAGGTAGGCGGAGAGACCATCTCCGGCATGCACCGCCGGCGCCACCAGCGCCGGAACGTCGAGCATCGGAAGCGCCCGAACCGCGGCCCTGGCCTCCCTCACCGCTTCGAGCACGCCCACACACTCGGGACACGACTCGAGGTGATGGGCGACCACAGCCGGCTCGTTGCCGCGTAGCTCGCCGTCGAGGTAGGCGGACAGCAGCCCTTCCACCGCTGTGCAGGTGGTGCTCAAACCGGCCATGTGAGCAACTCCCTGAGCAGCTTGCGGCCGCGGTGAATCCTGCTGCGGACGGTGCCGACCGGAACCTCCACCGCACGGGCGATCTCCTCATAGGTCAGACCCACGAC
>JBFFFX010000046.1:0-11353 GCA_041557775.1 Acidimicrobiia bacterium
CCCTTGAGGGAGGATCGGTGAGCGTTGCGAGCCGAGGAGGGTCAGGCGAGCGCCGCAGGCTGAGCCGTCGCCCCTGGCGATCTCATGTCGCGGCTCCCTTCTCGATCAAGAACACCTGGCCGCCGCGGCGGTCCGCGACGCTCACGAGCTTGTCGCCGAGCCGGCGGGCCATCGCCGGGATGTCCGTGAGGGCGCCGGGATCGGTGGTGATGAGCTCGAGCACCTCGCCGGGCGCAAGCCCCTTGAGGGCGATGCTGGTCTTGTAGACGGGAAGCGGGCACAGCAGCCCGGAGCAGTCGAGGGTCGTGGTGACGCCGGTCTTGCCGGTGGCCGGCTGGGTCATGGGAGGGCTCCTCTCTCGTTCAGACCTGGGGAAGGCCGCGGTCGCCGAGACGATCGGCGAAGTAGCTCGCATAGCTGCGGCCGCCGTCGGGGGAGACCGCGACTGCGATGCCGGATGCATCGGGCTCGAGCAGGCCGGCGGCGTGGACAACGGCACCGGTCGACGGCCCGACCATCAGTGCCTCCTCGCGCCACAGCCGCTCGGTCATGGCGTAAGCGGGCTCATCGTCGACGCAGATCACATCGTCGATGACGTTGCGGTCGAGGATCCCGGGCTCCTTGGCTTCGGCGAAACTCTTCAAGCCAGGCAAACGGTGGCCCCGCTGCGGCTCGACGGCAATGATCTGTACCGCCGGGTCCTGCTCCTTGAGGTAGTGGCCGACGCCGGTGAGTGTGCCGCACGTGCCGAAGCCGGCGATGAACCAGCGGATGCGTCCTTCGGTCTGTCGCCAGATCTCGGGGCCCGTCGTCTCGTAGTGAGCCCGCACGTTGTCGGCGTTCTCGTATTGGTTCACCATGGCGTAGCGGCTGCCGCCTTCGGAGGCGGCCAGCGACCTCGCCAGGGCGATCGCCCCGTCCTTCGGGTGGTCGATGGGGCACAGGTCGTCGGGGGTCTCCCAGACTTCGGCACCCAGCATCCGCAGCATCGTCTTCTTCTCCTCGGGCACGCCGTCGGGAATGGTCACGGTGAGCTTTCTCCCGGCAAGACCGGCGAGCGCGGCCAGTGCGATCGCGGTGTTGCCCGACGACGCCTCGACCAGCTCCCGGTCGGCAAGCTCACCGCGGGCCCGTAACCCTTCGAGGAGGTAGGCGGCGGCTCGGTCCTTGATCGAGCCGAAGGGATTGAGCCACTCGAGCTTGAGGTAGAGGTTGGGGCAGGTGGCGGATGTGACGTGGTTGATCCTCACGAGCGGCGTCGGGTTGGCGACGCCGGGTAGGAGCTCGCGGACGTCGTCGTAGCGGCGCACGGATGCGTCGGTAGGGGTCATGGCTGGTCGCAGTTCGGTGGTCATGGTCTCCTCGAAACGCAAGAAACCCGCAGCGGCGGTGTGCCGTGCGGGTTCGGGAGGTCGGATCTCTGGCTATGAGTGGTCTACGGGCGATCCTCCGGGCACGGCGCGGTGGCGCAACAACAGGCGCAACAGCAACACGTGCGGCGGGAGATGTTCGTCATCGGTGCGACCGTAGACGGGATCGCGGTGATATCAAGCTCCGTGTCGGATGGTTGGCAGTTGCCGGCGCTCGCGTCGACCTGCGTGGCCCTCGCGGCAGCGGCCGGCTCAGAGCGAGATCATGGTGGGGAACACCAGGGCCATGATCGTGGCAGGCACGAGGACGCTTGTCGTCACCATCGCCCAGGCTCCGATGGTTGCCGGCCGGGACAGGTCGATCGCCGAGGAAACGGCGAGGGGATCGTGTCCGGCCGCGACGCGTCGTCCGGCCCACAGCAGCGCCCCCACCAGAACGGCGCCCAGGCTGGCGAGGAAGACCATCAACACCGTGCCCCACGCGGCGGCATCGCCGTAGAGTGCCGTGATGAACTCGCGCCGTCCCTCGTAGAGCACGTGGGTGACGGCAATCGCACCGTTCCAGAGCCCGTGACCGGTGAAGGCGAGGAACGCCGCACCGGCGAGCCGGCGGCCGCAGTGTGGCTCCCGCCTGCGCCATTGGAACCACGCCCACGCCATCAACGCCGCTCCGAACGCGTGGAGGCCCGACCCGAGCATCCGCATCACCGATACCTGCACCCAATAGCCGCCGAACCAGAGATACCAGCCGCCGGCGTAGAGCATGTTCTCGACGATGGCGAAGCCGGTGCCGGCGGCGGCTCCGAACAGGAAGGCATCGCGAGCCGTCCTCGGTCGCCGGACGAGGGCCGCCAGCGGTTTGGTGGTCTCCTCGGCCAGCGGAGCGACGACTGCCAGCTCGACGATCAACAGGAAGGTCCACCCCGTGGTGAGCAGATCGAGCAGGGTGCGATCGGCGCGCAACCCATCGAGCAGCTCGCGTGCGGGCTCGACGAGCGGCTCGACGAGTCCGTAGCCGATTGCGAGGAAGATGCCGTGGGCGGCGAGGACGATGGCGGGGACGACGGTGGCGCCGAACAGCAGCGACGGCCAGAGCTGCCTTGTGGTGGGCTCGGTCTCCTCAGGCGTCATGGTGGCACGGAGCGCCGCGAGCACGGTGAGTGGGGCGCCGGCGGCGACGAGGAGAAGGAGCGGAGGGGAATCCCGGGTCACGAACAGCAGGAGCACCACGGAGATGAGCGTTGCGGCTCCGAGTCGCGCGGGAAGCGCCCAACGCCTCATTCCCATCCCTCCATGATGTCCCAGATTCGCTTGATCTGCTCATTGATCGCGGTGCGCTTGCGTTCGATGACGGAGCCGATCGTGAGAAAGACGACGGCGGCGACTGCACCGACTGCGAGCCATGCCTCTCCGGTAAGGCCGGCGCGCACGCCTTCGGCTACGGGCACGATGACGGCGAGCAAGATCGCGAGCACGATCCCCGAGAAGCCGATGAGAACGCGTCGCCTGACCTCCGATCGGACGCCCCATGTCGTCATGGCCACACCCTCGGCTAGCAGCACGAGCGAGAACCAGAGCCGGCTGAGGACTTCGATGGCGCCGAAGGCCAGCGGGGCGACCAAGAACACCCACTCGACGGTCGCCAATACCGGCGGCGGTTCTGCGGCCGTGCGGCGCAGGCGGAGCCGCTCGACTTCGATGACGGTGAGCAGTGTGACGCTCGTGATGACGACGGCAACGTGGAGGGACAGGTCGAACTGGTTGTCCAGTGCGGCGAGTGTGGCGGCGAGCCACACGACCACCGCCCCTTCCACGAAACGCAGCCGATCGGCCAGCACGCCATATGCGGCCATGCCGGCGCCGAGGATGACGAGCACCGAGCTCATCTCCGCCGCCGCCGGCCCGAACTCGATCCAGGTGGCTGTCGCGGCGACCAGGCCGAGGCCCGCGGCCAGGATCGTCGTGGCCGCGCTCCAGGTGCCGTCGGCTCTCGTGATCGCACCCGCTGCGGCACCGGCGCCGAGCGCGGCGGCGGCGAGCATCGCCAGCGGCGGGTAGGCCTCGTGGTAGCTGACCTGCCATTGGGCCAAGAGCGCAGCGGCAACCACGGCGGTGATGGCGGAGGCACTGCGGAGCTCCCACGCCGCAGGCGCCGCGAAGGCGTTGGCTGCGAGGTGCCCGCCGATCGCGGCGATTGCCGCAGCCGCGATCCAGCCGTCGCTGCTCACCGGCAGTCCCGCCCAGGTCGCACCGGCGACCGTGAGAGCGCCCATGATGGCGAAGGCGTGCAGCGGCAGGCGCCACAACGCGAGCGGCGGCGGCGGTTCGATCGATCGAGTTGACGCGGTGGCTGTCGCCATCAGCGCGGCGGTCGCGACGCTGGTGATGGTGATGAGGGTGGGGGTGGTCCATTCCTGCCAGGCGGCGAGGAGTCCGTAGGCGGTGGCGGTGAGCACGGCGGAGGCGGTCACCCATTCGAGGCGGCGTTGGGTGGTGCCGATGACGCCGGTGGCGATCGCTTCTGCGGCGGCGACCCCGGCCAGCACCCCGAACACACCCGGTTGGGTGAGTCCTTCGGTTGCGGCGATCACGACGGTGACGGCTGCGGCTTGGGAACCGGCGAGGATCGGGAGGTTCCACAGGCGGAGCCGTTCGTTCCAGCGGGTGCCGGCGAGGACGTTGGCGACGGCGGCCACGAGCAGGGCTCCGCCGACGAGGCTGGTGATGGTGATGAGGGTGGGGGTGGTCCATTCCTGCCAGGCGGCGAGGAGTCCGTAGGCGGTGGCGGTGAGCACGGCGGAGGCGGTCACCCATTCGAGACGGCGTTGGGTGGTGCCGATGACGCCGGTGGCGATCGCTTCTGCGGCGGCGACCCCGGCCAGCACCCCGAACACACCCGGTTGGGTCAACCCCTCCCACGCCAACCCGATGACGGCCAGGGCGGCGATCTGCGAGACTCCCGCAGTCGTTGCGCACCATGCCCGCACCCGAGGCGGCCATGTTGATGCGATCGTCGCTGCTGTGCTGGCGAGGAGCAGCGCGCCGCCGAGGCCCGAGACGACACCGATCGAGGTGGCCGTCGACCACTCCCTCCAGGCGACGGTCAGGGCGACCGTGACGACCAACCATCCGCCGGTGGTCCACCGCAGCGCCGGGGCGGCGTTGTCGTCGCGGCGCAGTTCGGCCAGCACGCCGCAGACGATCGTCGTGGTGAGTGTTGCGGCCGGCGCCCAGCCGTTCCCGGCCGTGAGTCCCGCGGCGACGAGGAAGCCAAAGGCAGCGCCCAGCCACGCGTCGTTCCTTCGCACGACGTACACCTCGACCAGGAGAGCGGCCACCAGCGCGAGGGCGACGTCGACGACGCTTGCGGGGAAGCTCAGGATCAGGGCGAGCCCACCGAGACCGAGGCCGGCGACCAAGGCTCCCGGGGCGGCCGTTTCGAGGATCCGCCAGCTCCTGCGGCCGGGCAACAGCGCAGAGACGGCGATGAACACGGCAGCGAGCGGCATCCACACCATCGGCTCGTCGAAGGGATGGATCGTGGAGGCGGCGTCCTTGAGCCCCAGCGAAACGAGTGGCTCGGACCAGTCGCCGGAGTAGAGGAGCTGCGCGTATGCGATGGACACGAAGGCGGCGATCGGCAATACGAGACCGCCGGAGCGCGTTGCCCAGGAGAACACCGCATAGGCCGCAGCGGCGGTCACGGCCACGAGGGCGACGCCGCCTCCTCCGGCGATCGCCAGGGCGATCGAGGCCGGGATGAGCAGCATCCCGATCGCCGCCGGTGGATGCGACCACGGCGAGGCGAGCCCGGTAGGCCGGCCACGGCTGAAGTTCCACATGGCGGCCGTTGTCAAGAGGACCAGCGAGGTTGCGTGCAGCACGTAGTGGAGATCGGCGTTGGCGACCCCGAGTCGCGAAGCGGCAAGCATCACCGCGGCGACGCCGAAGGCCCAAGAGACGGCGGTGGCGTGGGGCTGCGGTGGCCGCAGCGCCACGGCAGTCGTCACCAGCGCAGCCGACGCCGTTGTGACGATGAGCGCGGTGATGGACGGGACGGCGACGGCGACGGCGAAGACGGCAGCGCCGTACGCGAATGGGACGAAGACTCGGCGGACTCGCGGCCAAGTGATGGAACCGACGGTGTAGAGCCACGAGGTTGCCGCGAGGACCGGTCCGAAGCGGGGTCTCTGATCGCGCAGCCATGGCACTTGACGGCCGGCGAGCACGGCGATCGGCATCAGCACCGCCGCAACGACCAACGCCGGGACCGTGCGCAGTGTTTCGGCTGCTCGGGGACCAACCCGCGCCGCGAGCAGATTGATGATGCCACCTCGCTCGGTCGCGACGGCGACGGCCTCACCCGTTGCTGCAACTGCGATGGCGGCGAAGGCGAGTAACGCCGGCAACTCGATTCCGCGGGTGGCGACCAGGCTCGCGAGGACCACGAGATGGCCGGTGGCGCCGTTGACGGCGACCGGGGCGCTGCTGTGACGCAGTATCGAATCGGCGACGAGCGGCAGGCCAATCGCCACCAGAACGAGCGTTTCGATGTAGACCTGCTCACGGGAGGTCGCCTCCAGGAGCCCGCCTATGAGACGGCTGCTGCCGAAGGCCGCCAGGGCAGTCGCAGTCGGCAGGCGGTAGGCCCACGGCATGTCGGCGAGTAGCGCAACGACCGCCGCTCCGAGGAACAGGCCGCCCAACGAAGCCGACCCCATGCCGCCGTCGGAGAGCCGGATCGCCCCTTCGGTCGCCAGGGCGGCCGCGGCGGTCACGACGGCCGGGAGGCCGGCGAAAGAGCGCAGGGCGGCGAACCGGTCCGGCAGCATGCGGGCGGCGGCGAACGCCAGGGCGGCCCCCATCGCGATCCACGGTGCGGCGTCCGGCCAGCCGAGGCGGACGGCGCCTGCGCCGAGCGCGATCGCTGGTGGCAGCCAGAGCTCGGTGCGCTGCAGGAACGCATCATCCTCCGGGAAGGGCAGGTAGCGGGCGGTCGCCGTGCGGATCGCCGAGACTTCGGCTCTGCCCACGGCGAGGGCAGTGAGGGCACCCCAGGCGACGAGGGCCGGTACCGGCTCCGCTATAGACCGCAGCGCCCCGACGCTGCTCGCGCCGAGGCCGAGCAGCCGGGGTGCGGGTCCGGAGTTTCCGATCACCTCGTCGGCGGCGACAACGACGACCCCGTATGCGAGCAGGCCGACGCCCAGCCATCCCGGCGCCACGCCGAGTCCGCTGGTGACGATCCAGGCGCCGCCGACCGTCATATAGGCGGCGACGAGGAGGCCTCGCTCGATCTCGGTGCGGACTCGGTCACCGAGGTCTTCCCACGCAAACCTCGCTCGCGCCGCCAATCCGAAGCCCAACCCGGCGACGAGGAGCGCCAGGGACGCCGGCCAGGCCAGGTCATCCAAGCCGGGGGAGGCGATGCCGCGCACGCGTGCATCGTTGTAGGCGAACACGAGAGCGATGATCAGCACGACGGGGGTAGCGACGACGCCGGCCCGGGCCGCGGGCACCGCCAGCACCTTGCCGACGCTCGTTTGTCGGAATCGGGAGGCCAAGGCGAGGCTGATACCGATGACCACCAGCACGGCGATGAGCTGCGCACTCGAGATCCCGTCCCGGGTGAAGGCGTCGAACCCGAACGGTCCGCCTTTGCGCAACAGCGTGAGTCCGTCCTCGAGGTGCAGCGCAGCCGCGCCGACTGAGCCCCATACGGCGGCCACCGTCAGGTAGCCATACACCTTTCGGCGCTTGGCGAAGAGGTAGTAGACCCCGGCCGAGATCGCGGTCGCCGAGGCGTAGAGCCACCACCGGCCCGGGCCTTCGACGTCCGGCACGCACCACACGGCATCGCCGGTCGCACAACCGTCGCGGAACATGGCCGAGATCATCACCGGGAGGAGGAGCAGCCCGATCGTCTCAACCGCGATTGCCGTCTGGGGGATACCGCTGCGGTTGCGCAGCAACCACGCCAAGCCGAGGAAGAATGCGATGACGCCCACTTCGACGAGCGGCCGGAGTTCCCGGTTCTCGGCACTGACCACCTCGCCGAAGTACCCGAAGGCGAAGAACACATAGACGACCACGATGGTCAGAAGCACGCCCAGGTAGGTCAGGATGTGCGCCGCCACGTCGGCAGTGAATGCCCCCCACGCACGCTTGGTCCGCATGCGGGTGAATCGTGCCCAGATCTCGGCTCGGGTCCGCCGCCGCGGCACTGCTGGAGGAGCCGATGGCAGCCCGGTTGGCGCCGGACGAGGTTCCGGCGGTGGTGCGGTAGGGCGGCGAACCTCGGCGCGAGGTGGAGCCGGCACCGCGGCTGCGGGTGGCCTTGGAGCCGGGGTCGGGGTAGCGGCGAGTCGATGCTCCAACTTGGCGAGCAGACCTCGTCCCTTCCGGGTGGCAGCCTCGAGCTGCTCGGCGGTTCCGCCGGCGAGGGCATCGCGTATGACCCGGGTCGCTTTTTGGATCCTCGCGCGATCTGCCGGCACAGCACGCTTGTGGCGCTTCTCCAGAGCGGCGGCCGTCTTGCGGGCGGTGCGCCGAAGCTCGGCCTCCGAAGCGACAGCGGCTGCCGCGGCCGGACGAGGTGGTGGTGGTGGTGGTGGCGGCGGCGGCGGCGGTGGTGGTGCCTCGATCTCCCGAGGTATGACTTCTCCGGCCTTCAGTTGCTCCAGACGGTCGCGGGTCGCCGTATCGATGATGCCCCGGGCCCTCGCCGCGTCGAGGAAGCTCGCCATGCGCAGGTCGTAGAACCTCTGAAGCTCGTCCAAGGAACCGGCATCGATGATGCCGCGCCGCGCCGCCTCCTCGAGGAACTCGGGCATCGACTCGGCACGCAAGGCCGCCACGACTCCTCTCCTTCCGGCGCAACCACGCCACACCCACGAGGCGGGTGCGGCGCGATCGCCGCGGCACCTTGTCTCCCCTCCCCCCCTCATATTGGCCGCAGGTGCATGGGATGCCAGCAGGGTCATCGGACCCTGCGGTGCGGGACCGATGGGCCCTCGGCGACTTGAACCTCTACAGTGCTCGCCCTATGTGGAAGCGTGTCCTTGCCCTCGTCGCGTGGCTCGGTGCCGGCGTGGTGCTTGCTGCCTGCGGCGGTTCCGGCGGCGACGCCACCGAGATCCGGATGCTCGACAACCTGTTTGCCCCCAACGCCGTCGAGGCAGATCCGGGAGAACGGATCCGGTTCGTCAACGCCGGCCGTGTGCCGCACAACGCCATTGCCGACGACGGCAGTTTCGACACCCTCGAGGCTGCCGGTGCCAATCAGGAGCCCGGCGAGTCGTGGACGGTCACCATCGACGAGCCGGGGGTCTACCCGTACTTCTGCTCCCTGCACGCAACCCAGAACAACGACGGCGAGTGGGAGGGCATGGTGGGGACCCTGGTGGTCGGCGATGCGGCGGCCGCCGTCGACCTCGTGACCGCGGAGACCACGGCTCCTGCGGAGTGGACGGGCGAGACCCGCGTCGTGCCTGAGGACTATCCGACGATTCAGTCTGCGGTGGATGCCGCCGATCCCGGTGATCTGGTCCTCGTGGGGCCGGGGGTGTACAAAGAAGCGGTGTCGGTGACGACACCGGGACTCACCATTCGCGGCACCGATCGCAACGAGGTGATCCTCGACGGTGAGTTCACCCGGGAGAACGGCATCGTGGTCACCGCCGACGGTGTCGCGATCGAGAACATGACCGCCCGCAGCTACACGGTCAACGGCTTCTTCTGGAACGGGGTGACGGGATACCGCGGCTCCTATCTGACGGCGATCGACGACTGGGTGTACGGGATCTACGCATTCGATGCGGTGGATGGGTTGTTCGAGCACTCCTATGCGTCCGGGTCGTGGGACGCCGGCTTCTACATCGGCCAGTGCGATCCCTGCAACGCCGTCATCACCGACGTGCTCGCCGAGTTCAACGGCCTCGGCTACTCGGGCACCAACAGCTCGGGGAACATCTACATCGTCAACTCCGAGTGGCGCCACAACGTCGCCGGGATCGTGCCCAACACCCTCGACTCGGAGCTGCTCCCGCCGGTGAACAACGTCGTCGTCGCCGGCAACTACGTCCACCACAACGGCGAGGCCGAGCGGGCTCCGAATCGCTCCGCCGAATGGTCGGCGTTCGGCAACGGCGTGTTGCTCGCCGGAGCCCGCGACTCGGTGGTCCGCAACAACCTCATGGTCAACAACAAGAGCGCCGGTGTGCAGGTGGTGACCATGATCGACGCCAACCTGTGGCCCTCCGGCGGCAACGAGGTTCGCGACAACGTCATCATGGGATCGGGCCGCGCCGACCTGCTGCTCGGCGGCCCCGTGGAGCAGGGCTCGTGCTTCAGCGGCAACGATGCGTCGTCGAGCGTGCCCTTCACGCTTCGCTGGTTCCACAACTGCGACGGCATCAACCTGCCCCTGTTCTACGGGCTGGCGACGTCGTCGGATCCCCTCGGGCGTATCGCTCAGGCAACGTGGGATCAGAACACGATGCTGGACCACGGCGACGCCCCGAATCCGACCCTCGACTTCGCCCAGCTTCCCGGGGGGGCCGCCGCTCCGGTGGTGCCCGCGGTCAACGTCTTCGCCTCCCTCGATTTCGACCCCGACCGGATCACGACCCCGTTCCTGCCGCTGGGCGTCGAGCTCGACGAGCGGCGGCCCACGTTCCTCGGCATCGCGCTCGACGGGGGCTTCTGGCCCGTCTTGATGGGTGCGCTGCTGTGGTGGATTCCGGTGCTGGCGTGGTGGATCGGCGGCGTGTGGGCGTTGCGGCGCATCTGGAAGAGCGGCCGCGGTGCGTCCTTCCGATGGGGTTGGACGGCCGCCGTCGTGCTGTTGCCGGTCATCGGCGTCGTGCTGTACGCCGCGATCGGGCACCGCGAGGCCGCGCTGCGGCGCCGGCTCGCGGCGTCGCTCGGCAGCACACTGCTGTGGTTGATCGCGGTCGTGGCCGCACTGCTGATCGGGGGCGTGTTCTGAGCGATCCGGCCGACCCGGCGGCGAATCAATCGCCGGAGACCGAGCCCGAGCGCATCAGCCGCAGAGATGCGCTGAAGCGAGTCGGTGCCGGCAGCGCGGCGGTGCTCGGCGCCGGCATCGTCGTTGGCGCCGTCGGAGGCAGGGCCGTCGCCCGCGCCGGTGGTGAGGAGGCGCCCGGCGGCTACGACGGCGAAGCCGGTCGCATCTCTCGGGAATTGCCCGTGGGGGCGGCCGCCGGGCCATACGGCGGCGACCACGCGGTCCCCGACCACTTCGAGCCGGGCGACCTCGATACGCTGACGCGTCCGCCGGCGCGGCGCCGGGGCACGGTCGAGGTGGAGATGACCGTGGTGGAGCGACCGCTCCAGGTCGCCCGCGGCTACTCGGTAGAGGCCTGGACCTACAACGGCTCGGCCCCCGGACCGATCATCCGTGCGACCGAGGGTGACCTGATCCGCGTGCACTTCACGAACCACACCGGTCACGATCACAACCTGCACTTCCACGGCCGCCACTCGCCCCTTCACGACGGCTGGGAGCCGATCCCCCCGGGCGGTGAGACGGTGTACGAGATCGAAGCCGGTCCGGCCGGAGTGCACCCGTACCACTGCCACACCATGCCGATCGACCGGCACATCTCCAAAGGCTTGTACGGCACGCTGATCGTGGATCCACCGGGCGGCCGCCCCGATGCCCACGAGGTCGTGCTCGCCTTGTCGGGCTGGGACGTCGACGACGACGGACGCAACGAGGTCTACTGCTGGAACGGTGTTGCGGGCTACTTCGAGAAGTTCCCGATCAAGCTGCCCGTGGGCGAGCCGGTGCGGGCCTACGTGCTCAACATGATCGAGTTCGATCCCATGGCGAGCTTCCACCTCCACGCCGAGACGTTCGACGTGTACCCGGCCGGGATGGGGGAGCGTCCTGCCTTCTCCGGCGACGTCGTGACCCTCGGCCAGATGGACCGGGTCATCCTCGAGTTCCGGCTGAGTGA
>JBFFFX010000047.1:0-11168 GCA_041557775.1 Acidimicrobiia bacterium
CGCGCCGCCCGCGGACGAGGAGCGGCGCGGCGTCGAGTCGATGACCCTGAGTGTCGTCGCAGGCGAGACGATCGCGCTCGTCGGTCCCACCGGCTCGGGGAAGTCCACGCTCGCCCACCTGCTCGTCCGGCTGTTCGACCCTGATCGCGGTGAGATCTGCCTGGACGGCCACGGACTTCTCGATCTCGATCGCACGGCCCTGGCTGATGCCGTGAGCATCGTCTTTCAGGAGACCTTCCTCTTCAACGACACGGTCTACAACAACATCACCCTGGGCGAGCCAGTGAGCCAGCTGGAGGTCGTTGCGGCCGCGAAGCTCGCGCAGGCCCACGACTTCATCTCCGAGCTCGACGAGGGCTACGCGACCGTCGTTGGCGAGCGGGGGGCCTCGCTCTCGGGTGGGCAACGCCAGCGGATTGCTCTGGCGCGGGCGCTCGTGCGCCGTCCGCGGCTCCTGGTGCTGGACGACGCCACGTCCGCGGTGGACCCGGCCGTCGAGGGCGCGATCCTGGCGGGACTCGGCGAGCTGGACACGACGGTGGTCATCGTCGCCTACCGGCGGTCCTCGATCGTGCTCGCCGACGAGGTCATCTACATCGACGACGGCCGGGTGATCGATCGCGGCACGCACGCCGAGTTGTACGCGGCACTCGCCGACTACCGGGCGCTCATCGACGCCTACGAGCAAGAGGAGCAGCCGTCATGACGACGGCGGTTGCGTCTCAGACACGCAGCGACGGGGCGCTGGCGACGCTACGTCGCGGCCTCGGTTTGTCGCCTGAACTGCGCCGAGGGTTGCCGGGAACCATCGCGATCGCCCTCGTTGCCACGGGGGGCCGGGTGATCGTTCCCGTGGCCGTCCAGCAGATCATCGACAGCGGGCTGACCGATGGCGGCGCCGATATGGGCTTTGTGGTGCGGATGACGCTTCTGGCGCTGGCTGCGGTGGCCGTTACCGCCGCCGCCACGGGGTGGATGCACCTGCGCCTGGCGAGGATCGCCGAGACGGCGCTCAGTGGCCTCCGCATTCGGGCGTTTCGCCATATCCACGACTTGTCGATGCTGCACCAGGCGTCTGAGCAGCGCGGCGTGCTGGTGGCGCGGGTCACTTCGGACGTCGATCAGATCAGCCGCTTCATGCAATGGGCGGGCCTCATGCTGATCGTCAACACCGGCCAGGCACTGCTCGCACTCACGGTGATGCTCGTCCTCTCAGTGCCCCTCGGCCTCGTCGTTCTCGGCATGGTCCCGTTCATCGTGCTGCTGATCCGATGGTTCCAGAGCAGGCTCGAAGTCGCCTACCTCCGGGTGCGGGAGCGAGTCGGGGCCCTGCTGGCGACGTTGGCCGAGACCGTGGTCGGCGCTCCGGTCATCCGGGCCTACGGCATCGAGGAACGAACCAGGGAGCGCCTCGGCGAGGCCATCGAGGACCACCGCTCCGCCGGAGTGCGGGCCGGCGCACTCTCGGCGAGCTTCTCGGGGGCCGGCGAGCTGTCGTCGGCACTGGTGGTGGCGGCGGTGCTGGTGGTGGGAACGATCCTGGCCGTGCGCGGCAGCACGACGGTCGGCGCAGTGGTTGCGTTCTTGTTCCTCGTTCAACTCTTCGTCGAGCCGGTGCAACTCATGGGCGAGGCGGTCAACGAGGCGCAAAACGCGGTCGCCGGCTGGCGGCGGGTGCTCGACGTGCTCGATATCGCTCCCGATGTCGCCGACCCAGGAGCCGACGGTATCGACCTGCCCCACGAGCCGGTCGGCGCGAGATTCGAGGACGTGACCTTCAGGTATCCCCGTCCCGGAGAGACCGCGCGCGAGGCCTCCTCGGAGCCCGCGCTCCGGGACGTGACGGTGGAGATCCCGCCGCGAGAGCGCGTTGCCGTCGTCGGGGAGACCGGTTCGGGCAAGACCACCTTCGCCAAGCTGCTGACGCGGCTGATGGACCCGTCGGCCGGGGCCGTGTGCATTGGCGGCAACGACATACGCAACGTCCGCTTCGAATCGCTGCGCGACCGCGTGGTCATGGTGCCCCAAGAGGGCATCCTGTTCCGCGGCTCGATCGCCGACAACGTGAGGATGGGCGCACCCGATGCCGACGACCGCGAGGTCTTGGAGGCATTCGCGCGCCTTGGGCTGAGGGACTGGCTCGCCGAGCTACCTGCGGGCCTCGCCACGCCCGTCGGTGAGCGCGGCGGGTCGCTGTCGGTCGGTGAGCGCCAGCTCGTCACGCTGGCCCGTGCCGCCATCGCCGATCCGGACCTGCTGGTCCTCGACGAGGCCACCTCGGCCGTCGATCCGGCGACGGAGGTGCGCATCAGCCGTGCGCTCAACGAGCTCACCTCGGGCCGAACGGTGGTGACGATCGCCCACCGCATGTCGACGGCCGAGGTGGCCGACCGAGTCCTGGTGTTCGATCGCGGGCGCATCGTCCAGGACGGCGCCCACGCCGACCTGGTCGCCGAAGGCGGCGTGTACGGCCGCCTCTACGCCTCTTGGCAGCGAGGAACGAGCTGACCGCGGGAGCTGCCCCGTGCGGGAACCATCGAGGGCGTGATCGTCATCTGGGCGGGAGAGGACCGAGAGGACGGGGACCACGGCCCGGACGATTGACCGCCACGTGATCCGCGGCGCGGTTGAGCGGGGATCGCGGGCCTGCCCGGTCGCCGACTGCCCACGTGGATCGGAGAGGGACGGGTCGGACGCCGAGCAGGGTGCGGAAAGAGCGCCAACGGCACTCGTTGTTCCGACGCTGCTAGAGGATCTCGTCGGTCCTGGTGTCGCGGTCGAGGTAGACCCAGCGGCGGCACCCGTAGAGGTGGAACCAGGCTTCGCGAACCGGGCCCTCGGGGTTGTTGTGAAAGAAGCCGCGGTCGACGTCGCGCTCGTCGGGGTCGGTGATCGACGCCGGGACGTCGAAGACCTCGCCGTACACGTACTCCTCGACGGGCCTGCTGCCGCAGTGGGGGCAAGGAATGCGCAACGACATCAGTGCGTCCCGGCGGAGCCGCGATCGGCGAGCGGCCGGTCGCGGGCGAAGCGGTCGAGGGCGAAGGGAGCGATCAGGTCCGGCACCGTCCCCGTTGCGATGAGCTCCGCCATCGCCTCTCCCCCGGCGGGGATGGCCTTGAAGCCCCACGTGCCCCAGCCGGTGGTGATGAGGAAGCCGTCGACGGGCGTGAGTCCCATGATCGGCGAGTAGTCCGGCGACATGTCACACACCCCCGTCCACTGCCGCAACACGCGCAGGCGGCTCATGAACGGCAACAGCGTGACGATCCGGCGCGCCAGCGACGAGATGAAGTGGTGGCCGGAGGCATAGGAGTAGCTGGGTTGGGGATCGATGTGCGCGCCGCCGAGCATCTCTCCCCGGGCGGTCTGGCTCACGTAGAAGCCGAGGTCGATGGAGGCGACGATCGGGTCGAAGGTTCGCTCGTAGTGGTTGGTGACGAAGGCCTGCAGGGGATGGGTGCGGATGGGCAGCCGCAGGCCTGCCATCGCCGCAAGCGACGTGACGTGACCACCGACGGCGCTCACCACCACGCCGGCGGAGATGTCGCCGTGGTTGGTGCGCACTCCCGTAACCCGGTCTCCGTCCATCGTGAGGCCGGTCACCTCGGTGCGCTGGATGACGTCGACGCCGTGGCGCATCGCCCCTTCGGCAAGCGCCCAGTTCACCCGGTCGTGACGGGCCGTCGCTCCCTCGGTGTGGTACGACGCCCCCATCACCGGGAAGCGCCCGCCGCCGCAGTCGAGATCGACACCGGGAACGATGCGCGCGATCTCCTCCGGCTCGACATACGACGTGTCGGCACCGAACGCGCGATTGACCTCGGCACGTGCTCGCTCGGCGCGGACGCCGGCCTCGGTGTGGACGATCCACAGCAGCCCGCGCCGGCTGTGCATGATCCAGCGGCCGGTCTCCTCCTCGAGCCGCTGGTACAGCTCCAACGAGTGCTGGTAGAACCGGACCGCCTCGGGGATGCCGTAGTTGGACCGGATCACCGTGGTGTTGCGCCCGCTGTTGCCCCCGCCGATGTACTTGCGTTCCAGCACCGCCACGTTGGTGATGCCGTGGCGGGTTGCCAAGTGATAGGCCGTAGACAGCCCGTGACCGCCGCCGCCGATGACCACGACGTCGTAGCTCGTCTTGGGCGCGCCCCACTTCAACGCAACCTGCGCCTCCCAGAACTCGTTCATCGCACGGCCTCCAGCAGCGCGCCGAAGTCCGTCGCCGAGACGTGCGGCACGACGAACAACGTCCGGTCCGTCTCGAACCACAGCTTCACGGGCATGTGCCCCACCATGCCCTGGGCGAAGGCAGGGCGCACGGCAGGCAGGCGCCAGGCACACTCTTGAGCCAGGAACGCGTCCGCGCGATCCGCAGCGAGCCACGTGCCCGACCAGCCGGCGTCGGGAACGACGATCGCGTGCGGATCGGCGACCGAGACCTCCGCCTCGCCGAGTACGAGCGCCTCGTCGGGGGCAATCCGCAACACGAGGCAGCCGGCCGGTCCCTCGAAGACGTCGAGGGCCTCCGGCGTCGTCACGATCCGGGTCGCAGTGAGTCGCTCAAGCACGGGGCCGCACCCCCCCGGGGTCGTAGAAGTGCGGAGCCGTAACGATCCCTTCGAGCCCCTCGCTCACCACCACGTTCGGGAAGTCGCCGTCGAAGCTGAGCAGCCATCCCATCGCAATCCCTTTCTCCAGCACCGGGGACCACGTCGCTGAGGTCACGTAGCCGGCGTAGGCCCCTTCGTGGAGCACGACGGCGCCTTCGAGCGGTGCGTCGTCCTGGAACTCGAACCCGACCAGCTTGCGGTCGAGAGGAATCCGATCCGTGCGGATGAGCGCATGCCGGCCGATGAAGTCTCCCTTGCGCAGGTTGACGGCCCATTCGTGCTGGATGCGGCGGGGCGTCGAGTCGTAGTCGGTGTCCTGGCCGACCAGGATGTGCCCCTTCTCGAGCCGGAGTCGGGTGAGTGCCTCGAGCCCGTGGGGCACGATGCCGAAGGGGCGGCCGAGGTCCATCAACGCCGTCCATAGCTCGACCGAGCGGTCGGCTGCGTGGTGCAGCTCGAAGGACAGCTCGCCGGTGAAGCTCAACCGAAACAGCTTGCACGGCACCCCGGCGACGACGACATCCGCATGTCCCATGTAGGACGGGACGTCCGTGAGCCCTGCCGCCGCAAGCAGCTCCTTCGCCCGGGGACCCGTCACGTTGATCGCACCGAGCGCGAACGTCTGGTTGAGGATGCGGAGGTCGTAGTCCCACGAGGCCGTCCAGTCGCGAATCCACATCTCCGCCATCGATGCCCCGCCCGAGGTGAACGTGAGGGTGAACGTGCCGTCGTGCTCCCGGCACACGAGCCCGTCGTCGAACACGTAGCCGCGCTCGTTGAGCATCAGGACGTAGCGAGACCGTCCCGGCTTGATCGTGCGCACGTCGGTGGGATACAGCCTCTGGAGCGCCGCCTCGGCATCCGGACCGGTCATCCGCATCTTGCCCAAGGTGCTGACGTCGCCGACCGACACGGCGCGGCGCACCGCCCAGTACTCGGCGTCGGTGTCGCCGTAGGTCCAGGGTCGCCACCACCCGCCGATGCGATCCATCTCGGCGCCGAGGTCGCGGTGCACCTGATCGAGCGCCGTGCGGGGGAACACGGCGAGGTGCGAATACGCGGCGATCTCGCCCATGGTCGGTTGCCGAGTGACGGGCCGTGAGGTGAACGCAGGTTGCAGCTCCTTGCCACGGTCGAGGAGGAAGCTGCGGAGATAGGGGGTGCAGACGCCACCCTGGCAGGTACCGGTCCCGGCCAGCGTCGCCCGTTTCACCAGTTCCATCTCCGTGAATCCTCGTCGCCACACGTCCTCGAGTTGGCCGACGGTGACGTCCTCGCACGGGCAGACCACGCCTTCGGGCGGGCACGGCGGAAGCGTCGGCGCGAGGGCGGCGCTTCCGACGACGGTGACGGGGACGCTTCCTGCCATCCGGGCAAGGCCGTCCCTCGGGTAGCGCCCCAAAGCGACGATGGCCGTGTCGCAGGGGTGCCGTCGCTCACCTTCGTCGGTGCGGGTGACGACGGCTTCGACGGCACCGGTGCCTTCAAACCGGACGAGGACCCCGGCAACCGCACCAGACAGGTCGCCCACCGAGACGGTGCGCCCGAGATCGACGCCCGCCGCGGTGAGCCGCTCGGCGGCAAGTGGGGTCACGATGCCGGCGAGGCCGCTCCCGGGCACGACGGGCTGGATCTCGGCTGCCCCGGTGGCGACCACCACCTCGTCGCAGGTGACCTGGAGCATGCCCTCGGGAGTACGGACGACGACCAGCGGTCCCGGGTACACGCCTACCACCTCTTCACCCCGCCCGGCATCGAAGACGAGTACCTCACCGGCCGCACCGTCGGCAGCCGCGCGCCCGCTCTCACCACCACCGATCACGACCGTCGTGGTGTGGAGGTGCCTCGCTCGGACCTCGCCATGGTCGGGAGCTGCGAAGGACAGCGGCGGCTGACCCTCGGCAGGATGAGGCTCGACTCGCATACCCTCGCCGGCGCCGACCTGGCAGGTGCGGACATAGGAGACGCCGTCCACCGTGGCGAGGCAGCTCGGACAGTCGCCCCCGAAGCACAGCGGGCCCCCTCCCCGGGGATGGACACCGGCCCGGACGAGGGACGAGAGGAGGGTGTCGCCCGGCTCGATCGGGATCTGCCGTCCCGCGTAGTCGAAGCCTGCGCCGTCACTCATGCTGCGGGAGCGTAGCGAGCGGCGGCGGCGGCGTCCGGCCGGCGTCGCCGGTCGGACGTCACGTCCACGCCAGGCGAGCGAAGGTGGTGGTCGTGCAGTGGAAGATGTCGCGCCGCCCTCCCGGAAGGGAGCTTGGTGTGGCCTGAACGGTGGGTCGACGGTGGACACCCATGGCGGCGGATCGTAGCCAGCGCCGTGCCGTCTGGTACCCAGGCGGCGTTACCCCGGAGCGTGGTCGATGACGCGGTCGGCGCGGATCTTGAGGATCACCCGTTCCGCCCTGGGGCCGCCGAACGGCGCGTCGAAATAGGCGTGGGCGAGCTGGTTGATGTGCTCCCACGCCGCCTCGCCGGTCACCGTGTCGACGACGGTGCCCCGCACCTCGACCCAGTCGAAGAAGTCGGTGCCGTTGATGATGGTCACGGAGACCTTCGGGTCGTCCTGCACGTTCCGGTACTTCTTCCGGCTCACGGCCGTGTTGATGAGTAGATGCTGACCGTCGCTGTCGACCCACATGAGATGGGTCTGCGGGTGGCCGGATGGCAGGTTCGTGGAGAGAACCGCGTAGTTGGGTCCGCGGGCCAGGTCGATGACGCGTGGTGGCAGCACGTGAGGCTCCTCTCGAGGCGGCGCGCGTCGATGCTACGCCGCGGAGTCGACATCACGTGGACTGCGGGGCGTCCCGACCGTGGCTCACTGGAAGTCGGCCGGGTCGATCTCGTGCCGGCGCCGCGCCATGAAGTCCTGCAGCTCGGCATCGACCGCATCGTCGAGACCCGGATCCTCCCAGCGATCGAGCAGGGCCCGCCAGGCGTCCGTGGCCCGGGTCGCTGCATCCCGAGAGCCGGCGGCCTTCCACTGCTCGAACGAGTTGTGGTCGAAGATCTCCGTGCGGTGAAACGCGTGCCGGTAGCGAGCCATCGTGTGCGCCGTACCGAGGTGGTGGCCGCCGGGAGGAACCTCGTGAAGCACCGACTCGAGGGCCCACTCGTCGTCCTCCCAGCTCACGCCCTTGACCAGCCGCAGCATGACCCCCAGCAACTCGAGGTCCAGGGCGAACTTCTCGTAGCTCGTGGTGAGCCCGTTCTCCATCCAGCCGGCGGCGTGGAGCACGAAGTTCGGGCGGTGCAGCATCGACGGCAGCAGCGACATGACGGCCTCGATCCCCGATTGCGCATCGGGCACCTTGGACGACACGTACGCCCCCGCAGCCCGAAACGGCAGCTCGTAGCGCTGCGACATCTGTGAGCACAGCGCTTGGGCGAGCAGGCTCTCGGCGCTCCCCAGCACCGGCGAGCCGGACTGGAGGTCGACGGAGGCGAGGAACGGCCCGTAGACGCACGGGGTGCCCGGACGGACGAGCTGGGTGAACACGAGCGTCGCCAGCACCTCGGCGTTGGCCTGGGCGACCGTCCCGAGAATGGCCGCGGGGCCCATCGCTCCGGCGAGGATGAACGGGGTGAGCACCAAGGCCTGTCCGGCCCGACCGTACTCCTTGACGACGCCGAGCATGCGATCGTCGAGGCGGCGCGGGCTCGACACGTTGATCACCCCGAGGAGCGCGACATTCTCGGCGACGACGTCCGCGCCGTGGACGATCCGCGCCATCTCCACCGAGTCGCGGGCGCACAGACCGATCGGGTAGTGCCCCATCATCGGCTTGGTGCCGTGCCGGAGGTGGGCGTAGACGATGTCGAGGGCGCGCTCGTGGAACGGGACGTCGTTCGGCGTGACGATCTCGGTGCCCTGGTTGTGCAGCAAGGGTGTCGCGTTCGCCATCTTCACGAAGTTGACGAGGTCGGCGAGCGTTCCGTTGCGCCGCCCCCGCTCGATGTCGTGGATGAAGGGAGGGCCCGCCACCGGAGCGAAGACGATGTGGTCCCCGCCGACCACGACGTTGTGTTGGGGGTCCCTGCCGATGTGTACGAACTCACGCGGTGCCTGGGCGATCGCCGCCTCCACCATCTCGCGGTCGAAGCGCACGACGGACTCGTCGTCGACGTGAGCGCCGGCGCGGCGCAGGATGGCGAGCGACTCGTCGTCGTAGAACGCCACGCCCGCTTCCTCGAGGATCCGCAGCGACACCTCGTGGACGTGGTCGGCCTGCTCCTCCGTGGCGATGTGGAACTGCGGCAACTCCAGCGTCGGCTGGATGATCGCCCCGACGGCCGCGTCCGGCTGGGCGGGGCGAGCGCGACGGCCGGTGCGCCGCCGGCGCCTCTGCTCGGTCACCGTCGCATCCGCTCCATCTTCGGATCGAACAACGGCTCGACGGCCACGGTGGCCGTGAATTGCTCGTCGAAGTATTCGATGGTCACCTCGGTTCCCGGCGTGGTCAGCGCGACCGGGAGGTAGGCGTACGCGATGTACGCACCGACGCTGTAGCCCATGTTGCCGCTCGTCACGTGGCCGACGCAGGTTCCGTCGTAGAGCACCGGCTCGTAGCCGAGGGGGGTCGCACCCCCAGCGTCGAGCGTGAGGCAGGTGAGTTTCCTCGCGGGCCCCTGGTCCCGCAGGCGCACCGCCGCGTCGCGGCCGATGAAGTCGCCCTTGGCGGTCTTCACGGTCCACCCCATGCCTGCCTCGTAAGGGTCGTACTCGGTGTGGACATCGGCTCCCCAGAGCCGGTAGCCCTTCTCCAGCCGCATCGAGTCCATGGCGCCGAGCCCGGCGAGGATGAGGCCGTGCCCCTCTCCGGCCCCGCGGATCGCATCCCACACGGGAAGGCTCGAGTCCATCGGCACGTGCAGCTCCCATCCGCTCTCTCCGAGGTACGAGATGCGCATCGCAAAGACTCGCGCCATGGCCACGTCCATCGTCTGGGCGGTGTAGAACGGGAACGCAGCGTGGGAGAGGTCGGCGTCGGTGACCGCCCGGAGGATGTCGGCGGCGCGGGGGCCGAACACACCGATACCCGAGTACGCCGCCGACCGGTCCGACACGAGGACGTTTCCGGTGACGTTGCGGCGTACCCAGTCGAGATCCTGGGGCAGCGTGCCCTCGCCGACGAACATCCAGAAGACGTCGTCGGCGATGCGCGCCACGGTGAGGTCCCGCTTGATGCCGCCCGCAGGGGTGAGCCAGCAGGTGTAGACCACCTTGCCGGCCGGGACGTCCATCCGGTTGGAGCAGAGCCGGTCGACGCCGGCGAGGGCATCGGGCCCGGCGACCTCGATGATCGACAGCCCGCTCAGATCCCAGAGGCTGGCGGTCTCCCGGGTGGCCAGGTGCTCGGCGCCCTGGATGGGCGACCAATGCATCGCCGCCCAGCGGCCCCGGCTCGGGATGCGGTCGGCGAACCGCTCGACGAGGTGGGCGTTCGAGCCGAACCAGTTGGGCAGTTCCATGCCGGCAAACGGGGTGAACTCGGCGTCGGCCTCGACGTGGCGCGTGTGCAACGCGCTGAGCCGCACGTTGCGCGGATGCGTCAGGGGCTCTCTCGGGTGATGAACGTCGTAGATCTCCCGGTAGTTGGTGTTGGACACCGCATCGATGTACTGCCGGGTCTGCGCGTGGGCCGGAAACCGGTGGAGATGGCACTCTCTCATGTCCCACTCGGTCTCCCCCGTCGTCATCCACTCCGCCACCGACTTGGCGACGCCACCGGCGTGGGTGAGCCACGACGCGTTCGCCGACCACAGGCCGTCGACGACGCTCGAGGGCCCGATGATGGGCATCGCGTCCACGCTGAAGGCGAAGATCCCGTTGTAGGCGTTGCGGAACTCCGGCTCGCGCCCCCGCAGCATCGGCACGATCTCTTGGGTCAGCCGCCACGCTTCGGCGAAGTCTGCCGGGGTGAAGTCGCGCAGCGCGCTGGCGCCCATCTGCCCGGACGGCACGGCGCGCGGTGCGTGGTGATAGGACCCGATGCCAAGCCCGTCCCAGTGGGACCGGTAGTACATGGTCACGTCGATGTCGCGGATCAGCGGGTAGCGGTTCTCTACCTCGATGGGGCCGTCGGCCCACTCCGCCCACTCGGGCAAACCGGTGGTGATGGCGTACGGGTGCTCGAAGGGGGTGAGCGGCACCGACACGCCGAGCTTCTCGGCGATCGCCGGCGACCACACGTTGGCGGCGAGCAGCACCGTTTCGCACTCGATGCGCTCCATCTCGGGATTGGTCGTCGTGACGGCTGCCACCGAGCCGCCTCGGACCTCGATGTCGACCAGGGCGGTGTGCTCATGGAACCGGACCTTGCCGGTCGCCTCGGCACGGCGCATCAGATCACCGACGAGGTGATAGCCCTTCACGAGCTGGCTCTCCTCGACGAACAACGAGCCCGTGAAGGCGTGCGGGTCGAACCACGGCACCATCTCCACGGTCTCCGCCGGGCTGAGCAGGCGCGTGGTCAACCCGTACGCCTTGCACTCGCCGTGGAGCCGTTTCAGGTCGTCGAACCGGTCCGCGGTCCGGGCAACTTCGAGGCC
>JBFFFX010000048.1:0-11153 GCA_041557775.1 Acidimicrobiia bacterium
CGCGCACGGTACGGGTCAACGCGTGTTGCTCGGCGAGCCCCAACCAGCCGTCGACGTACTCCGGGCCCCAGGTCGACCGGCCGCGTGACGGCTTCAGGCCGAAGAGGCCGCACGCCGACGCGGGCATCCGAATCGATCCGCCGCCGTCGTTCCCGTGGGCCATCGGCACGATGCCGGCGGCCACCGCAGCCGCCGATCCGCCACTCGAGCCGCAGGGGGTGCGCTCGGTGTTCCACGGATTGCGAGTCGGACCGTGCAGCTCGGGCTCGGTGACCGGCGCCATGCCGTACTCGGGTGTGTTGGTCTTGCCGAAGATGATCAATCCTGTGCGGCGGAACCTCCGGACGATCTCGTTGTCCTCGGCGGCGGTGTACCCGCTGCGGGATCGGCTCGATTGTGCGAAGGGCAGCCCGGCGCACGCTGCGCCGAGATCCTTGATGAGGAACGGCACCCCGGCGAACGCACCCTCGCGCGGTTCGGCCGCGGCCTCGGTGCGTGCCTGGTCGACGGCGCGATACACGACGGCGTTGATGGTCGGGTTGACGTTCTCGAGGCGCGCGATCGCAGCCTCGAGCAGCTCGCCGGCGTGCACCTCACCGGACCTCACCAGTTCGGCCAGGCCGGTCGCGTCGAATCGGTCGTATTCGGCAAACGGTTCCATCTCACCCTCCACAGCCATCGATGCGGTCATCGTGACGTCTCGACGTGCCCACGACCAGGGTCGGGTGTCCCGACCACCGTGCCGTTGCCGGCAGGACTCCGCAGTGCGGCGCGCCGGCGATGCGTACGGCTAGGTTCCGGGGGCACCCGTTTCATCGGGGAGGTGGCGAGCATGACAGATGTCGACACGGCGCGGTCCCGGTTCCGCTGGCCGGTTGCCGTCGAGCGGCGGATCGAAGCGCCGGCGAGCCGAGTTTGGGAGGTCATCTCCCTGCCGGGGAACCTCGAGCTGTGCCATCCCTTCTGCGAGCGGAATCCGGTCGAGGTGTGGCCCGGCGCCGAATCCCGCGACGTCATCCATTACCTGAGCGGCTGGATCTACGAGCGCCGGTTCCGGAGGTGGCTCGACGGCGTCGGCTACGACCTCGAGATCGGTGAGCCCGGCGGGAGAACGTCGTTCGTGTCCTGGCGAATCACGCCCCTCGACGAGCAGAGTTGCCGCTTGCGGATCAGCGTCGAGCCGCACCTCCTGCAGGAGCTTCCGGCGGCGATCCGCTGGCTGCCCCACGGAGCCTTCGTGCGCCCCATGCTGCGGCGCTATTTGTCGTCCGTCGTGCGCGGATTCGAGTGGTACGTGACCAGGGGCGAGCCGGTCCCGCGCGACCAGTTCGGCAGGCATCCCTGGTTCTCATAGGACCGGCCGCCGGACCGGCCGGGTCTCATCCTCCTCGTTCAAACCGGCGGAATCCGGCAACGAGCGGAGCGAGCACGACGAGAGGGGCGAGGATCCAGACGGGGCGCTCCAGCCACCAGCGCAGGTTCGGCTCGATCTCGTTTCCCAGCCCGAGGGGATAGAGCACGAGGATCGTCACCAGCAGCGCCGACAGGTGCCAGAGGAACAGCGTCATGATGACGGCGTTCACGCCGATCGTCGCCTTCCATGCGGCGGCTCGCTCCAGCCACCGTCCGATCGGGCGGCGCAGCCACATGGCGGCTCCGATCTGCCAGGCGGCCAGCGCGGGTATCGCCAGCGAGGGCGGGCTCATGTTGGACACCGGCTCGATGTCGACCCCCACCATGCTGCGCGGATAGTAGAGCTCGGTGGTGAACAGCTCGAGGTTGGTCAGGACGATGAGCCCTCCCAGCCCGCACGCGATCATCACGGTCCAGGCTCGGGATCCGGCCCGCACCAGCAGGCCGTCCTCCGCGTCGCCCCCGGCCGTCCGCTTGTCGGCGTAGAAATAGCCGACCTGGTGGATCGCGAGCCACACCAGGGCGAGGTTGAGCCAGCCGACGTGGGGAACGTCGAGCCCGAACCGGGCGAGGTCGATCAGGGCGACGGCGGCGACCAGCGTCGCCGGTACCCGCCACCGCCATCGATCGTGGAGTGCGATCGTCGCCGGCGCCAGGACCACGACGAAGCCGTAGACGAACAGGAACCACATCGGGCCGAAGGGCAGGAAGGTGGATCGGAGCCGTCCGTCCGCACCGAGGTCGGCGAGGCGTAGACCCGTCTCGATGGCGAGCCAGACGCCGACGAAGGCCAGCGTCGGGCGCAGCAGCCGGGTCAGCCGCCGCCGTGCGAACTCACCCACCGTTCCCCTGCGTTGCTGCGTCGACCGCCACCCGACGTAGTTGGAGAACCCGCCCACGAAGAAGAACAGCGGCATGACCTGGAGGACCCATGTCGCCAGCCACAGGCCGCTCTGATGCCCGACGGCATTGTGGATGAAGATGCGGCCGTCCTCCCAGTGGATCAGCGCGATGACGTAGTGGCCGAGGACGACGGCCACGATGGAGAAGCCGCGCAAGAAGTCGACGTAGCGGTCTCGACTCGCCGGCGTCGCTTCCGCCAGCTCGCCGATCCGTGCGGTGAAACGGCTGAGGCCCATCATCGTCTCGTTCCCTTGCTCCCGTGGGCGAGCGGCACCCCGCGGAGCGTGTTCGCCCGGGCCTGCCTGTCGCAGGCTCCTCGTCAGACGGTTTCGCTGCGCAGCTTGGCGACCTGGCCCTCGATGCCGGCCAGGCCTTTCTTGAACAACGAGCCGAGTCTCCAGCGCAGTATCGGAGCAAGCGGTCGGAGGTACGGCGCCAGGTCCGCAGCCAGCGTGCAGGTCACGCGGGTCCGGCCTTCGCCGGCCGGTTCCATGACCGCTTCCTCGACGACGGACACGAGGCCCGGGAGGTTGGCGTCGAGCAGGGTGTGCGCCCACCGGTGCGGCGGGTCCCACGCGACGAATCGCTCGTTCACCTTGAACAGGTCGAAGTGGATCCACCGGGTGGAGCCGACGCCGTCGGTCTGATCCGATGTCGTCCGGCACGCTTTGGCGGCAGGGAACCACTCCGGCCAGCGTTCGTTGTCGGCGAACACTGCCCAGACCTCCTCCGGGCTCGCCGCGACGGTCCGCTCGGCGGTGACCACCTGCGATGCCTCTTCGACGAAGCTCGGCTCTCGGGGAGTGAGAGATGGCATACGTCGAGTATATCGATCGACATTACGCAGGGAAGGGGGAGATGCGGCGTCGTGCCGGCGCGAGCGAGGTCCGGCTCGGTATATTCGCCGCATGGCATCGCGGATAGTCACGCTCGTCCTTCACGGTACGTTCGCCAGCGAGGAGGCATGGTGGCGGATCGGGCAAGACGGTGAGGCCACGTTCGCCGACCGGCTCGAGGAGCAGCTGGCGAGTCACGGTATGCCTGGCACCGTCGGGGAGCCGCTGGCCGCGGCCGGGATGAGCGAGGACGACTTCGCCTGGTCCGGCGAGAACCGGCACCACGACCGGATTCACGGCGCTCGCGCCCTCACGAGGAAGCTCGAGAAGCTGGCCGGCGAGCTGCACGCCACCGAGAGTGATCCCCTCGAGGTGAACCTCGTTGCGCATTCGCATGGCGGGAACGTCGCCCTCGAGATGTTGAAGCGCTTGCCCGGCAACGTGCGGGCGCGACGCGTGGTCATGCTGGGAACGCCGCTGATGTGGCGCCGCGCGGCGGTCGACCTCTATCCGATCGTGGCGTCCCTGTTCGTGTTCCTCGGCCTCGTCGGCTCCTACTTCGCAGGTGTGCTCGCTCCTGAACCCGGCGAGCTGCCCATGTCGGCAACCGAGTTCTGGCTCGTGACGGTCATCTCTCTCGTCGTGCTCGCCGTGCTCCTGGGCCCATATCTGCTCCTCATCGAGCGCCCCTTCGTCTGGAGCGAGAACATCCTCGCATGGGTCGTTTCCCTGTTCCGCAAGGGGGGCACTTCGGGTCGGCCGGCGTACGGCCCGCGCCCCGAGGATTTGGCGAGCTTGGTCAAAAAGCCGCCGTTGCTCTTGACGAGCCGCGAGGACGAAGCCGACCTCGCGCTCCACATCGGCGCCTCGCCACGCGAGGTGTACGGCGCGCTCGTGAAGGGCCGGATGAAGGGAATGTGGCGGTTGGTCGAGCTGCTGTGGCTGCGCGGCGTGTTCTCCGTCGTCGTCGCTCCGATCGCCGAGGCCATCACCGAGCATTACGTGCTGGGATTTCGCTGGTCGAACGTGCTCTTCAACGACTACGAGATGGTGAACTTCCAGTCCGAGGACGACGAGTACGCCGGGAAGGCGATCCGCCGGGTGAATCTCTCCGATGAGCTGGTCCCGGCGCTGAAGGAGAAGCTGGCATCGTGGACCCCGAGTGCCCCGCTTCTCGCCGAGGACACCGAGGGGCAGAGCGAGAAGGATCGGCACATCCAGGCGCTCGGGAGCACGATTCGCGGCGTGTGGACGGACATCAAGAATCAGACCCAGCTCCGCCACACCGTCTACTACCAGTCGGATGTGGTCATCGAACGCGTCGCCGCCGAGCTCGTGAGCTGAGCTCGGATCCTGCCTGCGCAGTACCGCTGCGGCGGCGCTTGGGATCGGTCAGTGCTGGGAGGCCTCCCGCTGCCGCTCCTGCTCGAGATACCTCCGGTACCTGCGGTTGTCCGGGGCTTCGTCGCCGATGAAGAAGTAGGCGACGTGGAATGCCACGCCGATGCCCCAGCCGATGGTCGGCCAGTAGGCCCACTCCACGCCGTTTCCGCCGGCGATGTCGAGCCCCCACAAGAACGCGTTGATGATGACGAACGCGGCCACGTGCCACATGACGTCGGTGAAGTCCTTCACCCGTCTGCGGGCTCTGTCCTCAGGGCTGGCGAACTCGGCCATGGACGGCTCCTTCTCGCGTGGGTACGCAAGCATCATCCGCGGCGACGGCGGGTGCGCCCAGGTTGCCAACGGCCCCTTCGCTACCCGATCCAAGCTGCCGATCGGCCCCATCGTGACCCACACGATCGATCGAGCGACCGACCGCGCCCGCCTCGGCTCGAGGCGCTGCGCTGCCGCGAGGTCGTGCGGTCCTACGGTCCGTATCCCCCGGGGCGCGTGCCTCGGGTCTCGAGGAACCGGCGCTCGTCGTCCAGGAAGCGCTGGTATGCCCGGGCGTCCATTCGCTGCGCAGCAGTGGCGAAACTCAGGGCGTGGTAGGTCAGCCCGAGGCCCCAGGCCATGGTGATCCAGTAGGCCCACTGCACGCCACCGCCGCCGGCGATGTCGATGCCGAACAAGATCGCGTTCATGACAACGAAGACGGCGGCATGCCAGAGGACGGTTCCGTAGTCGCTCATCGATCTCCGGGCACGCACGTCCTCGCTGTTGCCCTTGACATCAGTCATGGGCGGCTCCTTCCCGTGCCCACAACAACAACATCATCGGTCAGACCGTGAGGCTTGTCGACCCTCCGCGCGGGCGCGGCCGGCGCCCGGTCGGTCCGGCTGCGCCGCCGAAGGTCCCTCGAGAGCGTTCGCGCCTCGGGACATTCGGAGGCTGCAGATCGGGCGACGTGATCGCAAGCTGGGGAGGCTGCCGCCGGAAGGAGCACACATGCCGGTCATCGAGGTGGACGGTCTCGTCAAGAGGTACGGAGGTCTGGCGGCCGTCGACGGCATCTCGTTCTCCGTCGAGGAGGGCGAGATCTTCGGCATCGTCGGGCCGAACGGAGCAGGGAAGACGACGACCGTCGAGTCGGTCGAAGGGCTCAGGATCGTCGACGCCGGGTCGATCAGAGTGCTCGGGCTGGACCCACTCCGTGATCGCGACGAGATCACCCGGCGGGTCGGCGTCCAGCTCCAGGAGAGCCGCTTGCAGGACAAGATCAGGGTCGGAGAGGCGCTCGCGCTCTACGCCTCCTTCTACGACGAGCCGGCCGACTGGCACGAGCTGCTGGAACGCCTCGGGCTCGAGAACAAGGTCGCGGCGCGCTACGCGAGCTTGTCCGGTGGGCAGAAGCAGCGGCTGGCCGTTGCGCTGGCGCTCGTCGGGTCGCCCGAGATCGCGATCCTCGACGAGTTGACGACGGGTCTCGACCCCCAGGCGCGCCGTTCCGTGTGGGAGCACATCGAGCAGATCAGGGCGGCCGGGGTGACGGTGGTGCTCGTCACGCACTTCATGGAGGAGGCGGAACGGCTCTGCGATCGGGTGATGGTGGTCGACCACGGCAAGGTCGTCGCCATCGACAGTCCGTTGGGTCTCGTGGCGAGGATGGGATCGGAGCAGGAGCTGTGGTTCCATCCGTCGGCGCCGATCGCCGACGAGGTCCTCGCCGCCCTCCCCGAAGTCACGATGGTGGACCACCGTGGGCCGAACGTCGTCATCACCGGCACCGGCAACGTGGTGCAGGCCGTGACCGCGTTGCTCGCCGAGCGCTCGGTGATCGCCGAGGGTCTGCGCATCGAGCAGCACAACCTCGAGGACGCCTACCTCGCCCTCACCGGGCGCGGTGGGGCCGACGTCACCGGATCGGAGGCACGCTGATGGCCGCGACGATGCGACTCACCCGGACGGAGGGCCGGCTCTTTGCGAGGGATCCGATCGCGATCTTCTTCGGGCTGGTCTTCCCGGGATTGCTCCTGCTCGCGTTGGGATACTTCTATCCGGGGTTCGATGAGCCGTCGTCCGACCTCGACGGCGCCCGCTACATCGATGTCTACGGGCCGATCGCGCTGGTGCTCGGCTTGGCGACCCTGGGGCTGGTGACGCTGCCGCCGATCCTGGGCACCTACCGCCAGTTCGGGATCCTGCGCCGGATGCGAACCACCCCGATCCGCCCGGTGCGTCTGCTGTGGGCGCAGCTCAACGTGCACGGCGCCGTGGCCGTCGTCGCCGTCGCCCTTGCGGTCGCGGTGGCGGTCGTCGCGTTCGACGTGCCCTTCCCGGAGAGTCCGGTGTGGTTCATCGTGGCCTTCGTGCTCGCCGTGGCGTCGATCTTCGGCATCGGGCTGTTGATCGGAGCGCTGGCGCGCACGACGGTGTCGGGGCAGGCCATCGGCATGGCCGTCTACTTCCCCATGCTGTTCTTCGCCGGCGTGTGGATCCCCCGTTCGGTGATGCCCGACGGGTTGCGGACGGTGAGCGACTTCACGCCTCTGGGGTCGGCGGTGCAGGCGTTGGAGGATGCCTGGTTCGGGATCACGCCCGACGTGCTGAACCTCGGGGTGATGGCGGCGTATGCGCTCGTCGTCGGGTTCCTCGCCGTGCGGGTCTTCCGCTGGGAGTGAATCCGAACTGAGCCTGCGCTTCGGTCACATGCGGACCCGGCGATTCTCCGGGTCGTACATCGCGCGCAGCGACGCCTTCGCCGGGAATCGTTCGCCGGCGACCTGGATCTCGAACGCGCCTGCGGCGATCGTGGCGGCGGTCACCCCGTCCCCGCTCTCGACGTAGCCGAATCCCATCGCACCGCCGAGGGTGTGGCCGTAGTTGCCCGAACGCAGATAGCCGTTGCGCTCGCCGTCGAGGAAGATGGGCTCCTCGCCGAACAGCAGCGGTTCGGGATCCTCGAGGAGGAACTGCACGAGTCGGCGCCGCGGGGGGCCGGCAGCCTTCTCGGCCACCAGGGCGTCGCGTCCGACGAACCCGCCTGGCTTGTCGAAGGCGACGGCGAACCCGAAGCCGGCTTCGAGTGGCGAGTCGGTGTTCTCCATGTCGAGTCCGTAGTCTCTCCGGCCCGCCTCCGTCCGGGTGCTCTCGAGCGTCGCCATGCCGGCATGCGCCAGCCCGAACTGCTCCCCTTCGCGCAGGAGCGCGTCGTAGACACCGACGGCGAACTCGGTCGGCACATACAACTCCCAGCCGAGCTCGCCTACGAAGCTCATGCGAAACGCCCACCCGAGCGCGAACTCGAGGTCGATCTGCTGCGCCGTGAAATAGGGGAAGCCCTCGTTGGAGAGATCGGCGTCGGCGATCTGCGACAACAGGGCGCGCGAGGCGGGTCCCTGCACGCTCATGAGCGCCATCCCCGAGGTGGCGTCGATGACCGCGACGCGGTGGTCTGACCGAATGGCTCGCCGCAGCATCGTCTCGACGCGGCGATGGAATGCCTCTGCGACCACGACCAGGAACCGATCCGCGGCCAGCCGCGTCACGGTCAGGTCGGCGAGCACCTTGCCGGCGGGGCTCATCCACTGGGTGTAGACGCAGCGCCCCGGCTCGACGGCGACGTCGTTGCCGCTGAGCCCGTTCAGAAGACGTTCGGCATCGGGACCCTCGACGAGGAACTTCGACATGGACGACAGGTCGTACAGAGCGACGCCGTTGCGCGTGGCGTGATGCTCGGCTTCGTGATACTCCCACCAGCCCTGGCGCCGGTAGGAGGCCTCGTGGGGGATGTTCGTCCCGGGCGGGGCGAACCACTCGGTGCTCTCCCAGCCGGACGACACGCCGAAGTGCGCCCCGGCGGCCGCCAGCCGGTCGTGGAGGACGGAGCGCCGGACGTGGCGGGCCCGGGCCGGCTGTGAGTGCGGCCAGGAGCCCGTCGAGTGCAGGCGGCCGAGCAGTTCGCCGGTGCGCTCCCGGCGGAAACGCGGTGTCGCCTCGTAGGGATGGACCCGGGCGATGTCGACCTCGGTGACGTCCACCTGAGGTTCTCCTTCGACCATCCACTCGGCGACGATGCGGCCGGCACCTCCGCCGAGCAGGATGCCCAGGGAGTTGAAGCCGGCGGCGACCCAGAAGTTCTCGACCTCGGGGGCCGGCCCGATCAGCGATCCGTTGTCCGCGGTGAAGCTCTCGGGGCCGGTGAACAGCGTGCGGATCCCGGCCTCGCCGACGGCGGGGAGCGGCTCCATCGCCAACTCGAAGAACGGGGCGAGCCGGTCCCAGTCGTTCGGGATCCGTCCGAAGCTGAAGTCGTCGGGGACCCCGCGGACGTTCCACGGTGCGCCGCGAGGCTCGAAGAGCCCCACCATGATTCCGCCCGTCTCCTCCCGGTAGTAGGAGTAGCGGTCGGGGTCCTCGAGCACCGGCAGGTCCCGGGTCACGCCGGCGATCTGATCGGTGATGAGGTACGCGTGCTCGGCGGCCTGCAGGGGCACGGTGACGCCGGCCAACGCCCCGATCTGGCGCGCCCACATCCCTCCGCAGTTCACGACGTGTTCGCACTCGACGTCGCCGCCGGTGGTGCGAACCCGATGCACGCGACCGTCGCTCATCTCGAAGCCGGTCACGGCGGTGTCTTCGACGATCGTCACCCCGGCCATCCGGCCGCCCTTGGCGAGCGACATCGCGCAGTTCGCCGGATCGGCGCGACCCTCGTTGGCGGTGTAGAAGCCGGCGATCATGTCGTCCGTATCGAGGAGGGGCCACAACTCCTTCACCTCTGCGGGGGAGATCTCCTCGCGCTCGATCCCCACACAGCGGAGAAAGTCCGCTTCCCGCCTCAGCTTGTCGATCCGGTCCGGGCTGGCTCCGGTCTGGACGTACCCGATGGGCTGGAACCCGGTCGACAAACCCGTCTCGTCTTCGAGCCCCTCGTACAGCTCGCGGGTGTAGCGGGCCATCCACGCCGACGTCTCGGTGGTCATCCCACCGGACACGATCAGCCCTGCGGCGTGCCAGGTCGTCCCCGACGTGAGCTTGTCCCGTTCGATCAGCACCACGTCTGTCCAGCCGAGCTTGGCGAGGTGGTAGGCGACGCTACAGCCGATGACGCCGCCGCCGATGATCACGACCTGCGCCCGATCTGGGAGTCCCGCCGCCATCTCGCCGTCCTTCCCTTCGCCGCACGGCCGCCATCGAGCGTAGCGCCGTCGACGGTTCCGGCCCGGGGCACGGCTGCCTCGCCGCAGTCCGGCGATGCGTCGCCGGGCACTACGTCCGGTCCGAGTCCTGGTCGCTGCGGCGGGCGACGAGGAAGTAGGCCTCCATCTCTCCCTTGCCCTTCACGGCGATGACGCCTCGCGGTTCGCAGACGAACGCATTGCGGATGAGCTCGTAGGTGGCGGCGCTCACCTGGATCGACCCGGGCACGCCCTCCGACTCCATGCGGCTGGCCGTGTTGACCGCATCGCCCCACAGGTCGTAGGCGAACTTGTGGGTTCCGATGACCCCGGCGACCACGGGCCCCGAGTTGATGCCGATGCGCAACCGGATACCGTGACCGTCGAACGACTCCGCGGCGACGTGGTCGCGCATGCGCAGCGCTAGCTCGGCCAGCAGCGAGGCGTGGTCGTCCCGGGCCACCGGCACGCCCGCCGCCACCATGTACTCGTCACCGACCGTCTTGATCTTCTCGAGCCCCAGCTCGGCCACCAGGCGGTCGAAGGTCGAGAACACGTCGTTGAGGAGTCCGACGAGCTCCGACGGGGTCATGCCGGCCGACAGGGGCGTGAAGTCGACGACGTCGGCGAACAGCACCGATGCCGAGTCGAATTGGTCGGCGACCATTCCGTTGTCGGTCTTCAGCCGGCGCACGATCTCGTCCGGGAAGATGTTGTGCAACAGATCGTCGGATTGCTGCTGGAGACGGTCGCGCTGGCGCACGAAGTACACCAGGCTGGCGAAGGTCAGCACGGCCACGCCGCCGATGTTGACGGCAAGGAGTGCAGTGCTTCCCTCCACGACGTACCGGGGCTCGACCCACACCGGCACCACGGCGGCCACGGTCACGACGACGAGGAACGCGGCGAACCACACCATGGCTGCCCGCAGGCCGAGCGCGATCAATGCGCCGAGCACGACCAGGTTGCCCCACAGGATCTGAGCCGAGGACGGTTGCAGCCCCCCGAGGAGGATCGTCTCTATGGGCACGACCACCAACGTGAAGAGGAAGAGGGCGTTCAGGATGCGAGAGAACGAGCGGGGTCTCGCCCGCAACGACGCCAGTGCGGTCAGGATGACAGCCGACGTCCCCAACGCCGCCGCCGCCAACCAGCCGTGTCCCGAGAACAGCTCGGTGAGGCCGCTCGACATATTGAGCACCACGAAGATCGCCGCCATGCCGACCGTGATGCGGCGTCTGCCGCGCTGTGTGTCCGGCTCTTCCGGGTAGGAGCCGATCGACAGCAGGCGTTCTCTCCAGCGGCCGACTCGGCCCGAGGTGGACATCCCGCCAGGCTACCGCCGCAGGTACTCCACCCCGGCAGGTGTTACGGCGGCCTCGTGCGGCCGGCGGTCGGCGTTCCGGGTGGCGTGGGGTCCGGACGCGGGGGTGGGGGC
>JBFFFX010000049.1:0-11117 GCA_041557775.1 Acidimicrobiia bacterium
GGCGACGCGACGTCACCGGACACCACTACTGCGGGCGTCAACGAGCCCGCCACGGTGGCGGGAGCGATCGATCTTCAAGGTCATCGCGGCGCCCGCGGTCTTCGCCCCGAGAACACGCTGCCTAGCTTCGAGGCAGCCCTCGACTTGGGCGTCGACACTTTGGAGCTCGACATGCACCTCACCGCCGACGAGATCGTCGTCGCATGGCACGACCCGTTCGTCGACCCTGCCAAGTGCAAGCTGGATCCGGCGGCAACGACCGACGCCCCCGACCCGGACGATCCTGCGACGCCCGAGGATGCGCTCCGCATCAGCCGGCTGACGGCGGCACAGATCGCCGCGTACCGCTGTGATCGCAACCCCGATCCGGACCGCTTCCCGGACCAACGGTCCGATCCCGCCGCGCTGGCAGAGGACGACTACTCCATCCCCACGCTCGACGAGGTCTTCGCGTTCGTGGCCGAGTACGCCTCGAGCGAGCTGAAGTCGGCGGAACAGCGCTCGAATGCAGCAACGGTGCAGTTCAACATCGAGACCAAGCGCAAACCGAACGATCCCGATGCGATAGGCGACGGATTCGACGGTCGAACTGCCGGCGCCTTCGAACGCGAAGTGCTCGCGGCCGTCGAGCGGGCCGGAGTCCACGAGCGCACGATCATCCAGAGCTTCGACCACCGGTCGTTGTGGGCGATTCGAGATCTGGACGCCACCATCCGGCTCGCTGCGCTCACGCGGGAAGGCTCCATCCCGGACTTCGGCCGGCTCGTGCTCCAGGGTGCCACCATCTGGTCCCCGGACCGTCGCAGTGTTCGCACCGCAACGCTCGACGAAGCCCACGCAGCCGGATTAGAGGTGATCCCGTGGACCGTCAATGATCCGGCCGAGATGGAGCGGCTCATCGACATTGGCGTGGACGGCATCATCACCGACCGACCAGATCTCGCCCCGGCCCGCTGATGCGCGGGCGGATGTGGCCATGGCTGATGGCAGCGGCCGTGATCGCTGCCGGATGCGGAGACACGAGTGGTGAGGACGCCGCGTCGATTGCTGTGGTTGCCGAGGGACTGGTGAATCCCGTCGGGCTCGCCATGCTCCCGGACGGGAATCTTCTCGTGGCAGAGGAGGGGACCGGCGCCGGCGACACGAGCGCCGGCGTCAGCTTGATCGCAGGGAATCGCGTGGACCGCGTCGTGAGCGGATTGCCCAGTGGACGCGACTCCGGGGATCTGTCCGGAGTCCCCCTCGTTGGCGTCAGCCCAGACGGGTCGGTGGTGTACACGGCCCACTTCGGTGTCGGCGGACTGTTGACCTTCCCTCCGCCATCTCTCAAGGCCGTCGACGCCGGAGCGCTGCTGGGACCAGACGACCTCGTTCCCGCCATGGGGCCCCTGAACCGCGTCAGACTCGTCAACCCGTTCGACATCACGTTCTCCCCGGACGGGCGACCGGTGGTGACCGACGCCAGCGGCAACGGCGTGGCCATCGAGACACCCGATGGACGTACCCAGTTCATCCACCGGTTCGGTCGACTACGAGATCCGGCGAACGAGTCGCTGCTCATCGACCCGGTTCCCACGGGCATCGCCCGCCTCGGCGACGAATACCTGGTGACGCTGTTCGGCGGCTGTCCCTACCCCGTCGAGGCGGGGCGGCTCGTCGCCATCGACGGGAACCAGGGAGAACGCATCATCGCCGATGGCCTCACGATGCCGATCGACGTCACGGTCGATGCGGACGGGACCATCTGGGTCCTCGAGTTCGCCGAGTTCGACCCGGATGCGTCGTGCTTCAGCGGCCAGGGCTACGAGTCGGGCAGGGGCAAGCTGAGCCGGCTCGTCGACGGCGAGCTGGAGACGGTCGTCGAAGGCTTGGACAATCCCGGCGCCGTGCTCGCCGCCCCCGACGGCTCGCTCTACGTCACGGAGGTGTTCGCCGGGAGGGTGCTGCGGATCACTCCCGAAGGCGTGCCCGCCGAGGACGGCGACGCGCTGGCCGGTGGGCCGGCTCGGCCCTGGACCTTCACCGACGTCGCCGCCGAGCTGGGCGTCGACTTCGTTCACGGTGCCTTTGCCACGGGCCTCAGCGACGACCACACAGCCATGATGGGCGGCGGCGTGTGCTGGCTCGACATCGAAGGGGACGGAGACACCGACCTCTACCTCGTCAACTCGCATGCGACGGCCGAGCGCGAGTACTGGAACGATGGCGACGGCCTGCCCCGCAACGCGCTCTACCGCAACACGGGCGGCGCGTTCGAGAACGCGAGCGACGGTTCCGGCGCCGACCTCGCCATGCGGGGCAACGGATGTGTCGCCGCCGACTTCGACGCCGATGGCGACATGGACCTGTACGTGACGGCAGACGGCCCCAATGCCCTGCTCGTGAACGACGGTACAGGGGTCTTCTCGGACGTAGCCGTGCAGGCCGGCGTCACGGCTCCGGAGTGGAGCAGCGCAGCTGCTGCCGGCGACATCGACGGCGACGGGCTGATCGATCTGTTCGTTGGCAGCTACATCGACCTGAACCGCAAGATCGATAAACCGAGTGGCGCCTTTCCCCAGGACTACATCGGGATCGGCAACCACCTGTTCCTCGCCAACCCCGACGGCACCTTTACGGATGTCATCGCCGACACCCCACTGCTCAGAGAAGACCGCACCCTGGGTGCGCTGCTCAGCGACCTCGACAACGACGGCGACCTCGACCTCTACGTCGCCAACGATGGTCAGCCCAACAACCTGTACGAGAACCGGACCGCGACCGGGACGCTCTTCGTCGACGGCACCCGTCTCGCCGGAGTCGGCGACTCAGGGAGCGGTATGGGAGTCGCCGGGGCAGACTACGACGGCGACGGAGAACTCGATCTCATGGTGACGAACTGGGAGGCTGAGCTGCACGCCGTGTACCGCCAAGACGCCGAGACCGACCGCCTGGTCTTCCGCTACAGCACGGATCGCCTTGGCTTCGCCGGGCTCGGCAACGGCGATACGGGCTGGGGCGCCGTCTGGGCCGACTTCGACCACGACACCGACGTCGACCTGCTCATCGCCAACGGCCGGGTGCCGGTGACCGATCTGGAGAGCGACCCCGAGTTGGTACGACTCTTCGGCAACCTGACCGCGGAAGGCGAAGTGGGTCAGTTGCGGGATTGGACCGCACGGACGGGGTTGGAGGACGTCGGCCCGCAACTGTCCAGGGGCGCCGCCATCGCCGACTTCGACAACGACGGAGACCTCGACATTGCGATCAACCAAATCGCAGGACCTGCACTGCTGTTGCGCAACGACGGGCCGCCAGACGGCTGGCTGATCATCGCGCCGGACCCGGCATTGCCGGGAACCGTGGCCAGGATCACCCTGGACGATGGCTCGTCCCACCTGAGAGAAGTCCACGCCGGCAGTAGCTACCTGTCCTCGCACGATCCCCGGACGCACTTCGGCGTGGGCGAAGCCGAGATCGTGTCCGTGGAGGTGACCTGGCCGCACGGCGGAACCGCGTTCCTCGAGGACGTCGCCAAAGCGCAGATCCTTCACGTTCGATCAGGCTGACCGCTGCATCGCCTGGTGCCCGGCGCCACCCAGGACCGGGCACGCAGAGCCTATTGCAGACCAAGACGGCGCGCTCAGCGATCGGTGCACACCCTCTGCGGCGGCTCGGGAGCGCCCACCAGCCTGACAGTTACCATTGCCTACATGGAGCAACACGGGTCCCTCTTCCACCCGAACGACGACTTCGGCTCCAACGCGTGGATCGTCGAAGAGATGTTCGAGCGATACCAACAGTCGCCGGAGTCCGTCAGCGAGGCTTGGCGGGCGTACTTCGAGAGCTCTGCACCACTTCCCGGCACTCCAGCGCCTCCAGCAGACTCCGCCCTCGCTGACGACCACACGCCGCCGGCCGCTGTCCCGGAGGCCCCGCCGGAGCCGACCGTCGGCGGCAGTCCCCCGCAACCCGCGGTGACGGCCCCCCCTTCAGAGCTCGTCGATTCGATCCTGCAAGCGCAGCCGCGCGAAGAGGAGGAGGCGCTGCGCGGAAGCGCCGCCGTCATCGCCGAGCGCATGGAGGCCAGCAAGGAGCTGCCCACGGCGACCTCGGTCAGAACCTTCCCCGCCAAGCTGCTCGAGGTCAATCGCAGGATCCTCAACAACCAGCTCGCCCGCAGAACCGACGGCGGCAAGGTGAGCTTCACCCATCTCATCGGATGGGCCGTCGTGAAGGCGCTGCAGGAGCAACCCGCCATGAACGCCGCCTACCGGGATATCGAGGGCCGGGCGCACCGCGTGATGTTCCGGAGCATCAACCTCGGCCTCGCCATGGACATCGCCAGGAAGGATGGCGGGCGCACCCTCCTCGTGCCGAACATCAAGTCCGTCGACGAGATGACCTTCCGCGAGTACTGGACCGCGTACGAGGGGATCGTTGCCAGAGTGCGGTCCGGCAAGGTGACCCCTGACGACTTCGCCGGCACGACCGCAACCCTGACCAACCCGGGCACGGTCGGCACCGTCCAGTCGGTGCCGCGCCTGATGCCCGGCCAGGGGGTCATCGTCGGCGTCGGCCGCATCGGCTTCCCCCCGGAGTACGAAGGCGCCGACCCGCACACCATCGCCATGGCCGGCATCGGCCGCACGTTGACCATGACGAGCACGTACGACCACCGGATCATCCAAGGTGCCGAGAGCGGCCTGTTCCTCGCCCGCGTTCATTCGCTGCTGCTGGGCGAGGACGGCTTCTACGACGAGATCTTCCGATCGATGGAGATCCCGTACGTCCCCGCGCGGTGGGCGGTCGACTCCAACCCGGCGCCGGGCAGCCAGGCCTGGGCCGAGAAGCAGGCCCGGGTCTTCCAGCTCATCAACATGTACCGCGTACGCGGTCACCTGATCGCCGATCTCGACCCGCTTCGCCAGAACCCGCCGGAGATCCATCCCGAGTTGGACCCGCTCACCTACGGGCTCAGCATGTGGGACCTGGAGCGGCAGTTCGCCACAGGCGGTTTGGCAGGACGCCCCCGAATGCCGCTCGGCGAGATCCTCGGTCTTCTTCGCGATGCGTATTGCCGCACCTCCGGAATCGAGTACATGCACATCCAGGAGCCGGATCAGAAGCTGTGGATTCAGCAACACGCCGAAACGACCCCTCCCGAGATCTCGAAGGGGGAGCGACTTCGGCTGCTCGGCAAGCTCAACGAGGCCGAGGCGTTCGAGCGTTTCCTCCACACGAAGTTCCTCGGCGCCAAACGCTTCAGCCTCGAAGGCAGCGAGAGCCTCATCCCGCTCCTCGATGCACTCCTCAACACGGCCGCCGACTTCGGCATCGAGGAGGTCACCCTCGGCATGGCCCACCGCGGCCGGCTCAACGTGCTGGCCAACGTCGTCCAAAAGCCGCTCGAGACGATCTTCCGCGAGTTCGTCGGCCACGACGAGCCGGAGCACGACCCGGCGTTCTCCGGTGACGTGAAGTACCACCTCGGCGCTCGCGGGATCCACCGCACGCCCGACGACCGCGAGATCGCCGTCGAAGTCGCCGCCAACCCCAGTCATCTCGAGGCGGTCGACCCCGTGCTCGAAGGCATCACCCGCGCCAAGCAGGACGCCCGGGGCGAGGGTGCCGACGACATCATCCTCCCCGTGCTGGTCCACGGGGACGCTGCATTCTCCGGCCAGGGCGTGGTCGCCGAGACGCTCAACCTCTCCCAGCTCGAGGGGTACTACACCGGCGGCACCGTGCACGTCGTCGTCAACAACCAGGTCGGGTTCACGACCTCCGCCGCCGACGCCCGCTCCAGCTTCTACGCCACCGACATCGCCAAAGCCGTGCAGGCACCGATCTTCCATGTCAATGCCGACGACCCCGAGGCCGTCGTGCGCATGGCGAGGATGGCCTTCGCCTTCCGCGAGGCGTTCCACAAGGACGTCGTCATCGACATGGTCTGCTACCGGCGCCTCGGCCACAACGAAGGTGACGAACCCAGCTACACCCAGCCGCGCATGTACCGAATCATCGACGAGCACCCCACGGCCCGGGAGCTGTACGCCACCAGACTCGTGCAGTCGGGGCAGTGCACGCCGGCGGCCGTCGACCAGCTCGTCGCGGACTATCGGGGGCGCTTGAACGAGGCGCTGGCGTCGGCCCAGGATGGCGTGCCCACCATCCACGAGCCGCGCGGCCCCTCGACGACGCCCCTCGTGACCCGCGTCGGGGCCAAGCGCCTCCGCAAGATCGAGACCCGGCTCCAAACCCTGCCCGAAGGCTTCACCACACACCCCAAGATCGGCAAGCTCCTCGAAGATCGCGCAAAGCTGTTCGCCGACGGCCACGTGGACTGGGCGATGGCCGAGGCGCTGGCCTTCGGAAGTCTGTCGCTCGAGGGCAGGCCGATCCGCCTCGCCGGCGAGGACTCCCAGCGCGGCACCTTCTCGCACCGGCACGCCGTGCTCGTCGACTTCGAGACGGAGAAGGAGCACACGCCCCTGGCGCACATCACCGACGACCAGGCGCCGATCCGCATCTACGACAGCCTCTTGTCGGAGTTCGCCGCGATGGGTTTCGAGTACGGCTACTCGGTGGCGGCGCCGGAGACGCTCGTGATGTGGGAAGCGCAGTTCGGTGACTTCGTGAACGGCGCCCAAGTGGTGATCGATCAGTTTCTCGCCTCGGGCATGGACAAGTGGGACCAGACCAGCAGCGTCGTGTTGCTGCTCCCCCACGGCTTCGAAGGCCAGGGCCCGGAACACTCGTCGGCGCGTCTCGAGCGGTTCCTCACCAACGCCGCCGAGGACAACATGCGCATCGTGGTCCCGAGCACGCCCGGGCAGTACTTCCACATGCTGCGGCTCCAAGCCCACCACCCCGAGCGGAGGCCGCTCATCGTGATGACGCCGAAGTCGCTGCTCCGCACCAGGGAGACCTTCAGCCCGACGACCGTGCTGAGCGAAGGCGAGTTCCAGTCGGTCATCCCCGACGAGATAGACGTCGGCGATGCCCGCCGGGTGCTCCTCTGCACGGGCAAGGTGTACTACGACCTGCTCGAGCATCGAGAGGCGCACGGGATCGACGACGTCGCGATCGTCCGCGTCGAGTTGCTCTACCCGTTCCCCGCCGAATCGATCAACGCCGCGCTCGAACCCTACGGCGACGCGGAGATCGTGTGGGTCCAGGAGGAGCCGGCCAACATGGGGGCGTGGCGGTTCATGTCCCGCTACCTCTTCGTCGAAGCCGGGCGCTCCAGCCGGGGCATCTACCGCAAGGAGTCGGCCAGCCCGGCGACCGGCAACCCGAAGGCCCACCTGCGAGAGCAGCAGGGACTGGTGGCGAAGGCCTTCGAGTAGCCCCAGACGGCCGGACCTGCCTCGGCCCGGCGCACCACGCCTCAGTCGAGGGCACGGTCGGCGAGGAGCATGGCGATGTCCATCACCTGGACGTCCTCGTCGGCCCCGATCTCCTTGACGCCGTCGTCCATCATGACGAAGCAGAACGGGCACCCGGTAGCCACGATGTCGGCGCCGGTGGCGACTGCCTCTTCCGTGCGCTCGATGTTGACCTTCTTGCCGGTCTGCTCCTCCATCCACATCCGGCCGCCGCCGGCGCCGCAGCAGAAGGAGCGCGTCCCGTTCCGGGGCATCTCGACGCGGGCGCCCACCGAATCGATCACGTCGCGGGGCGCCACGAACACGTCGTTGTGCCGGCCGAGGTAGCAGGGGTCGTGGAACGTCACCGACTGCCCGTTGGCCTTGGGCGTCACCTTGCCCTCCTCGACGAGCTTCATCAGCAGCTCGCTGTGGTGGATCACCTGGTAGTCGCCGCCGAACTGCGGGTACTCGTTGCCGAGCGTGTTGAAGCAGTGCGGGCACTGGGTGATGATCTTGGCGATCCCGAGGTCGTTGAGGGTCTCGATGTTCTGCAAGGCGAGGCCCTGGAACACGTACTCGTTCCCGGTGCGGCGGGCCGGATCGCCGGTGCACAGCTCCCGGGGGCCGAGGATGGCGAAGTCGATGCCGGCCTCGTGCAGCAATCGCGCGGTCGAGATCGTCACCTTCTGGTTGCGATCATCGAACGAGCCCGCGCATCCGACCCAGTAGAGGTACTCGGCCTCGACGCCGGGCTCGCCCAGCACCTTGACCGGGAAGTCGAGCTGGTCGGTCCAGTCGCCCCGCGCCGCCTGGCTCATGCCGTAGACGTTGGACGAGTTCTCCAGGCTGACGTAGGCCCGACCGAGTTCCGAGGGGAAGTCGGCCTCCATGAGCGACAGGTAGCGGCGCATGTCGAGGATCTTGTCCAGGATCTCGATGTTGACGGGACAGATCTCGTCGCATGCCCGGCACGAGGTGCACGACCAGAGCTCCTCCGCGGTGATGCGCTCGAACACGTTGTCGGAGGTCACCGTGATCTCCCCGTCGACACCGACCGGCGGCGAGATCGGATGTGCGGCGGTGTGGGCGGCCACCTCGCCGAGCTTGAGCACGATCTCGCGCGGATCGAGCGGTTTGCCGGTCGTGTTGGCGGGGCAGACCGACGTGCACCGGCCGCACATCGTGCAGGCGTCCGTGTCGAAGAGCTGCTTCCACGTGAACTCGCCGACGGTGGAGGCGCCGACGGTCTCGATGTCCTCCGCCTCCATCAGATTCGGCATCTCGCGCATCGCGCCCTTGGGCCGCGCTCGTGGCGACAAGAACATGTTCGCCGGGGAGGTCACCATGTGGCGGAGCTTGGTCGTGGGGAGCACGACGAGGAACGCCACGAAGGTCAGGATGTGGGCGATCCAGAGGGCCTGGTGCACGCCCGAGGCGGAGCCGGCCGGAACGAGATAGCTCAGCGGGTAGCCGATGAACGACCAGATCTCCCAGTCGGGACGGCCGGCGACGGTGATCCGTGCGGCCTCAACGGCGAGACCGGTGAGGCCGATCAGCGCCAGGGTCAGCAGGATGGCGCCGTCCTCCGGCCGGGTCTTCGAGCGGATGCGCCACGGCCGGACGGCGTAGCGCCGCACCGCCGCCCAGCCGAGACCGGCGAGGTAGACGACGGCGAAGAGGTCGAGCACGAACGAATAGCCCTGGTACACGACGCCATCGAGGAACTTGAGGTTGTTTGGCAGCAGGTGGTCGATCTCCAGCGTGACCGTGCCGAGGAAGAGGACGATGAATCCGTAGTAGATCGCCGAGTGCATCAATCCGGCGCCCGGATCCTCGAGCAGCGTCTGCATCTGGAGGCCCTTGCGGAGTTGATGGATCCGCTGCTTGAGGAGCCTGGAACGGTCCTCCCAGGAGCCGCGCTCCCAGTTCTTGGCCCGCTGCGCGAACAGGTAGAACGTGAGGAACAACGCCCCCGAGACCGTGACGTAGAACAAGGCGACGAAGACCGAGGGGATGTTGCCGAAGACGTGTCGCCCGACCTCGAACTCGGGCTCGTCGGGCACCGTGCCGAGCCACCAGAGGAACATCGTGCCGACGGCAGAGAGCAGGCCGAGGGTGAGGAGCACGCCTGATGCCGTGACTCCGGAGCCGGCTTTGCCGGCACCCTCATCCGACGTTCGTTCCACCGTGTCCGTCGCCGCCAATCCGAGCCTCCTCAGTCCGAATGCGGCGAGTGTACCGGGTGGACCCACCGGCCTTGATTCGAAGTACGGTTGAGGTCGTGGACAACCCCATGCCGTTCTTCGACGACCCCTTCGAGTCCGTGGTCGAGCGCCGCATTCGGGAGGCGATGGAGCGCGGCGAGTTCGACGATCTCCCCGGCACCGGCGAGCCCCTCCCCGATGCCGGCCGACCCTACGACGAGCTGTGGTGGGTCAAGAAGTGGCTGAAGCGCAACGAGTTGAGCCCCGGGATCGACCGTCACCCCACCTGCGAGGAGCGGTAGCCCCCCGCCTGCGGACACACCAAATCCCCCGCCGAAGGACTTCCGAAGTCCCCCGCCTGCGGGAGAAGGTACCGCCGGCGCAGCCGGGGGTAGGGGGTGACCAAACCGCCAACCTCCCTGCCCCGGCCGGAACTCTGGCGTACGTTCCCCCAGCAGCGCCGGGGGAACGTACCGGCGCCTATGCGCCCGGGACCACGATCCCATCGATGATGTCGTTGCGGAGTTCGTCGATCTCGTCTTGCAGCGACTGGGGCACGACCCCCGCGAGATCGTGGTACGGGGCGAGGTCGGTCCCGCCGTTTGCCAAGGTCCCGATGTACTCGTCACCGACGATCCCGGTCAGCACCTCGTTCTCGATCGTGTCGAAGACGAAGGCATCGATCTTCTTCAGCACCGATGTCAGGAAGATGTCGGCGTACTCCGGCACCGTCACGTACCAATCGGAGTCCACACCGATGGCGAGGCACTCCGCGCTGTCATGGCAATACTCGGCGGCGCCGATACCTGTGGGTCCGGCCACCGGCAACACGATGTCGGCACCCATGTCGACGAGGTCCTCGGCGAACATCGCACCTTTCGCCAGATCCTGGAAGCTGTTGGTGAACAGCCCCGTCTGGGTATCCGGATCCCAGCCGTAGATCTCGACCGACGCGCCTTTGACGGTGTTGTAGTGCTCGACACCCCAAGCAAAGCCGTCCATGAACACGGTGACCTGCGGGATCTGGACTCCGCCGAAGGTGCCGACGGCGTCCGTCGCGCTCATTCCGGCGGCGAGATAGCCGGCGAGGAACGCCGACTCCGCGGTGTTGAACTGCGAGCCGCGGATGTTCGGCTCGGTGCCCGGGAAATCGACGATGGCGAAGTCCTGGGTCGGGTTGGCTTGCGCAGCAGCTTCCGTGTCAGCGGCCAACAGGAAGCCGACCGTGATGATGACGTCACACCCGTCTGCGATGAACGCATCGATGTTGGGTCGGTATTGGGCCTCAGACAGCGATTCCGCGTACTGGATGGCGACGTCATCGAGTTGCGCAGCAGCATCGAGCGCCCCTTGCCATGCCGACTGGTTGAAGGAGGCATCGTCGATGCCCCCGACGTCGGTGACCAAGCATGCGTAGGTAGCCGCCGGGGATGGCGGGATGATGGGATCGAGGTCGAGCGCCCTGGCGAGGAACGACGCCATCTGACCCCGCGTCACCGCCGCAGCCGGACAGAACATGTCATTGTCCGGCGGGTTGCATCCCTTCGTGATCCCCGCCGCC
>JBFFFX010000050.1:0-11066 GCA_041557775.1 Acidimicrobiia bacterium
ACGGCTTGGAGTCAGCCGGGGCCTCAGCCCCGACCGCTACTCGGTCAGCTCGCCGACGATCAGGAGATCGATGACGATCTGGGCTCCGAGGATCGCGGCGGCCGAAGCGAGGATCACGTTCGCCTCCCAGCCCGCGCTCAGCAACCCGAGCAGCAGCACCACCCCGGCAGAGCACACGCGCACGATCGCTTGCTTGCGGTCACGCTCGTCGTCTCCACGGTCGGTTGCGATGAGGTTTGCGGCAAGGGCCACCAGCGCCGCAGCCAGACCGCCGTAAACGATCCAGCGGCCGTCGCCGGTGTGCTGCAATACGAGCTCTTCGAAGCCGATGCCCATGGCGGTGATGGCGATCGCCAGCGGCAGGTGGCTGTAGATCCACACCGTCGGGCGCCACGCTTTCACCTGTTCGGCTCGCCGGCGCACGACCGTGCCGTGTGCGTTCTCGAAGTAGAGCCACCACATGGCGGATGCCGAAGCCACCGCGATCATGGCGGCGACGGTCGGCGCCGTCTCCCATTCGAAGTGGGAGAGGCCGGCAACGACGGCCGCAATAGGCTCGCCGAGCACGAGGATGGTGAAGAGGCCGAACCGCTCCGGCAGATGGGCGACGTCGAGCGGAACCTTCGCCTGCTCTCGGCGATTGACCCACGGGGTCGCGAAATCGACGAGCATGCCGACTCCCCAGACGATGAAACGCACGGGGCTCGGCACCCAGATCGACGCGAGCCAGATGAGCCCGCCGACCGAGAAGCCCGTCAGGTAGCCGCCCACGAGCTTGCGGGTCGGCATCACATGGCGGTAGGCCCGCACATACATGATGAGCAGCACGACCCTGGCCAGCACGTAGGCCACGGCAAACGCGGTCATCGAGTCTGCCTTGTCACCTGAGATGCTCGCCGCCATCAGGGCGATGGCGATCATCTGGGCGATGGCGAGCAGCCGCTGCCCGAGATCGTTGGTGTCGTAGCGGTCCGCGTAGAACGTGTACTGAGCCCACGCGTACCACAGCGGTATGAACAAGCCGACATAGCCGAGCGCCCCCTGCCAGCTGTGATCGATGAGGAGCCGGTGGCCCAGTTGTGCCACGGCGACCACGAACACGAGGTCGTAGAACAGCTCGAGCCAGGTGACTCTGTGCTCCTCCGCCTCCGTCTCGGCCGTGCGGAGCCGAGGAGGTCGCAATCCGGTCAGTCGCATGTTGTCTCCACTCGATTCCTGCCGCCGCGGAGACTAATCCGCCTGCGCGGTGTAGCGTCGCGCCGTATGACGACGGGCCGGTTCACAGTGCATGGCGCCCGAGGGTCGATTCCCGCCCCTGGGCCGGACAGAGCCCGCTACGGAGGCCACACGACCTGCTTCAGCGTCTCTGCCGGCCCCGGCCAAGCTCTCGTGATCGATGCCGGCACCGGATTGGCGTTCGCCGACCAACTGCTGCACTCGGGGCCGACCCATTTCCACGTTCTGTTGACGCACTACCACCTGGACCATCTGCTCGGTCTCCTCTCGTTCCCCCCGTTCTTCGATGCGGCGCAGCGTTTCACGTTCTACTGCCCGCCGCCGGAGTCCGGCACCCCCGAGCAGGCCATCGGCCGGGTGTTTGCGCCGCCCCTCTTTCCCGTTGCGATCGAGGATGTTCCGGCTCGGCTCCATTTCGTCACCCTTGACGGTGGCCCCTTCGACGTCGTTGGCGTCCGCGTCTCCATGGCGCAGCTCAACCATCCTCAGGGTGCGTTCGCCTACCGGCTCGGGCGCGATGGGCGGAGCGTCGTCGTTGCCACGGACCACGAATCGGATCGCGGCGCGCACGACGCACCTCTCGTTGAGCTGGCCCGTGGCGCCAACGTGCTCATCCACGATGCGCAGTACACGCCCGACGAAGTGGTCCGCCTCTACGACGGCTGGGGCCACAGCACATGGGAGGACGCCGTTCGTGTCGCCCTTGCCTCGGGCGTCGACCGATTGGTCCTGACGAGCCACGATCCCCATCGGTGCGACGACGCCATCGATGCCATCGTCGCGGCTGCGGCGGAGGAGTTCCCCGCAGTGGTCGCAGCTCGGGAGGGCCTCGCGTTCCCTCTATGATCGGGCCGCCCCTGGCGTGTCCGTCATGTCCCGCCGCCGGCAACGCAAACCCTCCGCTCGAGGGCGACATGGAGGGTCGCCATCGTGAAGGCAGCTGCGGTGAGCGCCGGTCCGACTGCATCCAGTGACGTGGCGGCGATCCCGCGTCCGATGAGCCAGGGCAATGCGGCGGCACCGAGGCTCGCGGCCGCCATCTGGTAGCCGACCATTGCATTGGTGCGGGCAACGCCGAGCCGTTGCGGTGTGAGGCTCATGAGGGTCGGGAAGACCCCGGCGAGGCTCATGCCGAGCAGCGGTAACGCGGCAAGACCTGATCCGGCGGGATTCCACCAGAACCATGCCGTGCTGGCCACGGAGCCGACCATGCTGAAGGCGAGAACGCGGCGAGGTCCGAGACCGGTGGCCACTGCGCTGAGACCGAGCCGTCCGACGGTGAGTCCGGCCCAGTACGCCGCCACCCATGCACCGGCCGCCCGCGTCGACAGGCCGCGACCTTCATTGAGGAGGCTGAATGACCACTGGCCCGCCGCGACTTCGACGCCCGTGTACACGAAGAACATGGCGAGACTGAGGACCACGATGCGATCGAGCCCGGGTCGGCCGGCGGCCCGGTCCGAGCCGGTTCCCCTCGGCTCGGCATCACTCCACCGCCCCCTGAGCAAGACGAGGGTGAGCAGCATTGCCGCCTGAGCCGCGGCGATCGCGACGTAGCCGCGATGCCATCCGGCGGAGCTGGAGACGGCCCACGCCATCACCAGCGGGCCTGCGGTGGCACCGATGCCGAAGCCGGCGTGGAGCAAGTTCATCGCGCCCGCGGTGAAGCGGTGGGCGGCGAACGCGTTGGTGGTGGCGTCGAGTAGACCGCTTCCCAGCCCCAGCAGCATCGCGGCCGCCAGCACGGAACTCCACGCCTCCGCCGTTGCGTAGGTGCCGAGGGCCGCCAGGGACGTCGCCGCCGCGAGGACGAGCGACCGTCCGGTGCCCCAGCGACCAATCGCCCACCCCGCAGCCGCGCTCGCGGTGGCGTAGCCCGCCAGGCCGGCGACCAACAGTGTTCCGAGATCATGGATGGGCCGGGCGACGTCGCGCCGCATCGACGGCCAGGCCGTGCCGAGCCCGCTCTCGGACATGCCGAGCACCACGAAAGCAACGACGGCGACCACGACCAATCCGTGGCGCTTGGTCCTTCTCGCATCCGGAAACATCGGGGCAGGCTATCGACCCGGGGCCGTGCCGAGTCGGTAGGGTGCGCGGATGGAGCAGCCGGATTTCACGCTGAACGGGAAGGTCGCGCTGGTCACCGGCGCAAGTCGAGGCATCGGCCGCGGCGTCGCCACCGCCCTGGCGGGGGCCGGGGCCGCGGTCGCGGTTGCCGGCCGCGACCGGGCGGCGCTGGACGAGGCCGCCACCGAGATCGCCGCTGCCGGCGGCCGGGTGCTGCGGGTCGAGATGGACGTGCGCGAGGTCGCCGCCATTCGCCGAGGCGTGGACCATGTTCGGGACCACTTCGGCAGCCTGGACGTGCTCGTCAACAACGCCGGCCTCGGTGCCAATCACCCTGCGGAGGATGTCACCGAGGCCGATTGGGACGAGATGATGGCCGTGAACCTCCGCGGCCTGTTCTTTTGCGCCCAGGCGGCAGGTCGCGTGATGCTCGAGCAAGGCAGCGGCGCCATCGTCAACATGAGCTCGCAGGCGGGCGTCGTCGGCATTCGCGACCATGCCGTCTACTCGGCCAGCAAGGGCGGGGTGAACCTCCTCACGAAGGTCCTGGCGCTCGAGTGGGGCGCCCGCGGCGTCACGGTCAATGCCGTGGCGCCGACCTTCATCTACACGCCGGGAACGGCAGAACGCCTCGACCAGCCCGACTACCTCGCCGGCGTCCTGGAGCGGCTTCCGATCGGACGGGTCGGCACCATGACCGACGTGGCTGCCGCCGTCATCTACCTCGCCTCACGGGCAGGAGCCATGGTGAACGGTCACGTTCTGCTCGTCGACGGCGGCTGGACGGCGCAGTAGACGGTGCCGAGCCGGCGGCGCGCTCGGTCTCGCCGTCAGGTCTCGTCGAACTCCGGTTTCACCACCAGCACGTCGCAGTGTGCGAGGTGGATGGCGCGATGGCTGGTGGACCCGAGCACGATCGAGGCGAGTTCACCCCGCCCCCGGGTTCCCACGACGACGAGATCGGCACCCACGTTCTCCGCGTAGGCGACGAGCGTGTCCGGCGGATACCCGTCGAGGTCGACCCTCGTGACCGGGACGGAGGCGCGTTCGAGATGACCCTCGATGGGCTCCCATACCCGGGTGCGCTCGGCGGCAGCCAGCTTGTCGATGTCGACGGGGAAGATCCCGTAGCCGGAAGTCACCGTCGGTGGCATGTGGAAGACGTGGACGATGTGGAGATCCGCCCCGCGGAGCTTGGCCTCAGCGAGCGCATGTTCAAGCACCCTGATCGAGTGAGGCGTATCGTCGATGCCGGCAACGATGGTCATGGCGTCCACCTCCTTGTTCCATATTGGGGCGGTGTGTGGAGTGCTGAGTAGGGCCGTTCGGTTGCGCGGGTGGAGCCGATGGGAAGGGTAGAGGAAGGGGCCGCTCGGTAGCATTGGGTAGATGCGGCCCGTCATCGGTATCACAACGCGTCCCCGAGTGATCCCCACCTCTGGTGGGGACATGGACGCGCACACGCTCCAGCACACCTACACCGATTCGGTACTGCGCGCCGGCGGCGTCCCCGTGCTGCTCGCCCCGGTACCGGATGGCGACGTGGGACGCGTGCTGGATCGGGTCGACGGGGTCGTGCTGTCCGGGGGTGGTGACGTCGAGGCCGAGCGCTACGGCGGTACGCCCAACGACCACATGTACGGGATGGACTTCGATCGCGACGAGTTCGAGATGGAGCTCGTGCGGCATGCTGCACGCCGCAAGGTGCCGATGCTGGCCATCTGCCGGGGGATGCAGGTCGTCAACGTGGCCCTCGGCGGCACCCTCATCGAGGACATCCCCACGGAGATCGGTTCGATGGATCACACCGTGATCGGCCACCACGTCTTCAACGGCCATCAGCACGTTCGGCTCGAGGAGGACTCGCGGGTCGCCGCGATCGTGGGGGCCACCGACCTGGAGGTGAACTCGATCCACCACCAGGCTGTGCGCGATCTCGCGCCGGGGTTCCGTCCCGTCGGCTGGGCCGACGACGGCGTCGTCGAGGCGATGGAGCACGACGATCCCGAGTGGGCGCTGCTCGCCGTGCAGTGGCACCCGGAATACCTCGGTCAAGCGGACGACCTGGCATCGTGGGCGCTGTTCCACGCCCTCGTCGAGGCGGCGGCGCGATAGCGGCGCCTCGAGAGCCCGCGGCGCCGCACGCCGCACCATGGGTTAGCTTGGGGAGATGTTCCATCGCGTACCCATTCGGGACGCCGAGGACCTCGATCGGATCGCCGAGCTCGCGGCCGCGGCGCCGTCCGGCCTCGTGATGCTGTGCGACGTCGACAACACGCTCGTCCGGCAGGGGGCGGATCCCGAGGAGTTCCTTGCCCGGGTGACGGAGGCCGTAGCCCGACTCGAGGCGATTCCCTCTGTGGCGAGGGTCGCGCTGGTCAGCAACGGCACCGAGCGCGGCATTCCGGGGATGATCTCCCGGGGCAACAAGCCCTGGACGACGCGGCGCCGCCTCGGGCTGACGGGTGGGGAAGCGGAGGTGTGGGTCGTGGGCGATCAGATCATCACCGATGGGCTGCTCGCTTGGCGTCTCGGCGTGCCTTTCGTCCACCAAGTCGTCGACGCCACCAGCGAGGGCTCGCGCCAGAGTTTGATGCGCCGGCTCGGTGGGCTTGTGCGGCGCCGCTTCTTCGTCGACGCGTGAGGAATTGCCGGGTGTGCTCCGATGCCCGCGCGCTCGCTACCACGAGAGAAGTTGCGCCGTCCACCGGCCGGGTTGCGCTCGACCGGCGATGATCCCCGGCTCTCAGGCGGGGATCAGCAGAATCTTGCCGGAGGTTGCACGCGCCTCGAGGGCCCGATGGGCCTCGGCCGCCTCGGCGAGGCGCCAGCGGTGGCCGATGCGAACGTCCAGGTCACCCGAGGCGACGGCGGCGAGGACGGCGCCCGCAAGCCGTTCGAGGTCGTCACGTGTCGCGATGTAGTCGAACAGGGTTGGCCTCGTGACGAACAGCGAGCCGTTGCGCGCCAACTGCCCGAGGTCGAAGGGCTCCACAGGTCCGCTCGACTGGCCGAAGAGGACCATCATGCCGCGAGGCTTGAGCAGCTCGAGGCCGCGGGCGAACGTTGCGCGGCCGACGCCGTCGTAGATGACGTCGAGCGGCCGCGTCCCGGCGATACTCTCGACCTGGTCACCGAAGTCCTGCTTGTCGTAGCGGATGACGTGATCTGCCCCGGCGCCGGTGGCGAGCTCGGCCTTGGCCTCCGTCGAGACGGTGGTGAAGACCTCGGCGCCGCGGCGCTTCGCCATCTGGATCAGTAGCAGGCCGACGCCGCCGGCTCCCGCATGGATCAGACAGCGCTGTCTCTCCGAAAGCGGATAGGTGGCCGTGCAGAGGTACTCCGCCGTCATCCCCTGCAGCATCACCGCCGCCGCGGCCTCGGTGGACACGCCGTCGGGAATGGCGACCGCCTGTGCGACGGGCACGATGACGTACTCGGCGTAGGAGCCGATGGCGCTGGTCCACGCGACGCGGCCGCCGGCGGAGAACTCGGTCACGCCCTCGCCCACCTCGGTGATCTCCCCGGCTCCTTCGAGGCCGGGGGAGAACGGCAGGTTCATCGGGTACAGCCCCACGCGGTGGTAGGTGTCGATGAAGTTGACGCCCGCCGCCTCGACCTTGACCAGCAGCTCACCGGCGGCCGGCGAAGGAACCTCCGCCTCGCTCCACCGAAGCACGCCGGGCCCGCCGTTCTCGCTGATGACAATCGCATGCATGAGGTCTCCCTGGGTCGTGCGCGCCGCCATTGAAGCATGTGCCGCACGGGTTGCCGGTCGGGTGCGAGAATGGCGGCCGTGGATGTCACTCCGTGGTCACGAGTCAAGTCGGAGATCTACGCCCTGATCGGGCGCAATCCGAAGTCGAACCGCATGGTCGTCCGGGAGGCCGGCTTGCGCGATTCGCAGGCGATTCTCGATGTGGGCTGCGGTCCCGGTGCGGCCGTGCGGGGTGCGGCACCCCACGTCGCCCGCGCCGTCGGGGTCGATCGATCCGAGCCGATGATCGAGATCGCTCGCCGTCGCTCCCGTTCCGCCGGCAACGTCGAGTTCGCCGTGGCCGCAGCCGAGGACCTCCCGTACGCCGACGGTGAGTTCGATCTCGTGTGGACCATCCACGCCTTTCATCACTGGGAGCGCCCGGACGACGGAATCACCGAGGTGCGGCGTGTGCTCCGCTCCGGCGGCGAGTTCATAGTGGTCGAGACGGAGACGAACGGAAAGCACGGCCTGAGCCGCGCCGCCGCCCACGAACTCGCCCGCCGGTTCGAGGGCGCCGGATTCGGGTCGGCATCGGTGACGAAGCAGGGCAAGCAGCTCGTCGTGGCTGCGATGGTGTGAACGTCCGCGATCTCCATCGACACCAGAGAACGTGGTCGGGTCGCGAAATCCTTGCTAACGTCGCGACCGCGGAGCGGAGCAGGGGCCGGGAGAGGCTATGTCGATTCTTGTCGTCTCGCGGCTCGCCGCCGCACTCATGCTCACGTTCTCCGCGCCTGTCGCCGATTCCGACCACATCGTGCAGCCGGGCGAGACGCTGAGTTCGATCGCGGCCCAACACAACTCGAGCGTCGGCGAGATCGTCGAGGCAAACGGCCTCAGCAACCCGAATCTGATCTTCGCCGGCGCGGTGCTGCGTATCCCGTCCGACGAATCCGAGGCGATATCGGTGCACGTGGTTCGCCGGGGAGAGACCCTCTCGCAGATCGCTCGGGCGTACGGCGTGTCGGTGGCGGAGATCGCGGAGGCCAACGGCATTCAGGATCCCAATCGCATCATCGCCGGTACGTCGCTCGCGGTCGGCAGGGCGGCTGATGCCCCCATCGTCGGGGGCGAGACGACGACCTATGTGGTCGTCTTTGGCGACACCCTCTCCGGAATCGCACGGCGCTTCAACACAACCACCGCCCACCTGGCGACGCTCAACGACATCACCGATGTGAACTCGCTGCGGAGCGGAACGACGCTCAGCGTGCCGGGGGCGGCCTTCATCTGTCCGCTCCCGGGGGCGTGGTATCACAACGACTGGCACGCCCCACGCCCGGGAGGCCGTATCCACCTGGGGACCGACCTCTTCGCTCCAGAGGGGACTGCGGTGGTAGCCCCGGTCTCCGGCATCGTCGAACAGATCGACGGCACCCTCGGCGGCAAGCAGTTCTGGCTGTACGGGGACGACGGCAACCGCTACATCGGTACGCACATGTCGGAGTTCGGGCTCACCGGTCGCGTCCAGGCGGGCGACCTGGTGGGCTTCGTCGGCCGCACGGGCAATGCCAAGGCCACCGACCCCCACCTCCACTTCGAGATCGATATCGGCGGCGTGGACGTCAACCCCTACTTCACGCTCAAGGCCAACGGCTGCTGATCCGCAGGGCGCTCCGCGTCCGGCGCGGCCGCGCCCGTGAGAACATGGCTGCGATGGTGCTTCCTGAGCTGCAGACCCGCCGGCTCTGCGTGCGGCCTTGGGTCGCATCGGCAGATCTCGCCGACTTCCACCGCATCTGGGGCGATCCCGAGGTGATCTGGTGGGGGGCCATGGTGGACGCGGACGCAAGCCGCGACCTGATGGAGCGGGTGATCGACCTCGGACCCGGACTCGGCTGGGGCGCCGTCGTCCTGCAGAGCACCGGCGAGATCGTGGGCAACGCAGCGCTCACGCCGACGCCGGATGGCCGTGCGGACATCGAGGTGGGCTGGCACCTGGCGCGGGTCCATTGGGGGAAGGGCTACGCCACGGAGGCGGCCCGGGCTCTCGTCGACCACGCCTTCACCGCGCTCGGTCTGCCGCGAGTCGTGGCCGACATCGTGCCGGGCAACGAACGGTCCCGCGCCGTCGCCGCCCGCCTCGGTATGCAGCCGGAGGAGACGGCGACGCGGGCCGGGAGAGTGCACGACGTGTGGGTGCGGTGGAGCGACGCGGCGACCCACCTCGATTGAGGCGCGTCACCGCCGGCCCTGAGCGGTGCGCTCAGGCGCGGATGGCGTGTTCGGCCAGCCGCTCGTAGAGCGGGAGGCAGGCTGCGAGCAAGGGCTCGAGATGCTCGGGGAATGGCTCCTGCTTCGGCCGGTAGGGGCCGAACTCTGTCGACCGATGGACGTTGGCGTACCAATAGGGCGCCCACACGCCGTCCTCCGGCTTCGGCCCGGCCGGCCACGTGAGCATCTCGTCGAACCACGGGATGCCTATCTGGTCGCAGAGCTTGCCGAGGACCGTGCGCGGATCGCGCAGGACCTCCGAGGCGAGCAACACGATCGGTGGCTCCCCGTTGGCCTCGAGGTGGTCGAGGATGCGGACCTGATCGGGCAGCGCGGTCCCGCGCACATCGGTGTCGGGCAGCTCCTTGGTGAGCGACAGGAGCATCTCCCGGGGGTCGCGGGTGAGGAGGATGTTGGTCAACCCGTCCAAGGTGGCGAGATCGATGCCGATCGCATGGTGGGCCATGTTCTTGTAGAAGCGAACGGCGCGATCGCAGTTGGCGTGCAGCACCTCGGTCACGACGCGGCCGCCGTCTTGATCCCCGGCGGCGAGGATGTCCTCGTAGCCGGGGTGCTCGAGCCCCGTGGTGGCCAGGTAGTAGCTGTACAGCGGCTCGTCGATCACGGTCGTGTCGGGACGCTGCCGGAACGAGTACATGAGCGCCGTCGATATGTTGCGCGGTCCCGACCACATCGAGATGCGGACGCAGTCGCTCATGCGGTCGCCGCGTCGAGCGCTGCGGCGTAGCGCTCGGTCAGCAGTGTCGTGATCGGGCCGCGTCCGCCGGCGCGGATGCGGCGCCCATCGACGGCGATCACCGGGGTGAGCCCCCCGAAGGTGCCGGTGACGAAGGCTTCATCCGCCGAGTACACGTCGGTGAGCGAGAAGTCGCGTTCTCGCGCCGGGATGCCCTCGGCCGTCGCCAGCTCGAGTACCAGCCGCCGCGTGATGCCGTTGAGGCAGTGCAGCCCCGTCGACGTCCACACCTCGCCGCTGCGGACGATGAAGAAGTTGGTGGAGTTGCAGGTCGCCACGGCGCCGTTGGTGTCGAGCATCAGCGCCTCGTCGGCGCCGGCCTCCATCGCCTGGATCAACGCGACGACCTCGTGCAGCTTGCTGTGACAGTTGAGGCGCTGGTCGAGGGTGTCCGGCGGGGGCCGGCGCACGGTGGAGGTGAACAGCGCGATGCCTTCGGTGGACACCATCGGATCCGCCTTCTTGTGCTCCGCGATGATGACGACGGTTGGTCCGCCCACCACGAGTGCCGGGTGCTGGGCGGGTGTCTTCTTGACCCCCCGGGTCACCATCAGTCGCACGTGCACGTCCGTTGTCATCCGGTTGCGCTCGACGGTCTCCCGCATCGCATCGGCGAGCTGCGCACGCGTCATCCCGATGTCGAGGCCGATGGCCGCTGCTCCTGCGAAGAGCCGATCGAGGTGAAGCTCGAGATGGGCGAACTCTCCGTGGTGGAGGCGAATCCCCTCCCAGACGCCGTCGCCGACCAGGAAGCCGCTGTCGAACACGGAGACCTTCGCCTCGTCCCGGGGGAAGAACTTGCCGTCGACGTAGATCTCGACGTCTGCGTTGCGAGGATCCTCGAGGGCCTGGTGCGTCTTCGCCATTGGTCCGAGGTTAGGCCGCAGCCGGTCCTGCGATGCGCCGGTTGGGGTGGGCGGGGGCTTCGGCTCGGGCTGCGCCGCTCGCCTGACCCTCCTCGGCTCGCGGTGCTCCTCGGTTCGCGGTGTTCGCCGATCCTCCCTGTGGCGGGGGATGGCTCGTGGTTCG
>JBFFFX010000051.1:0-11044 GCA_041557775.1 Acidimicrobiia bacterium
CATCAACAACGCGATTGCGATGGTCTCGGCCGGCAACGCCGTGACCTTCAACGTGCACCCGAACGCACGGCGCGTCTCGGTGGAGAACATCCAGGTGCTCAACCGGGCGATCGTGTCGGCCGGGGGTCCGCCCGATCTCATCACCGCCATCCCGCACCCGACGCTCGAGTCTGCGAAGGAGCTGATGGCGCATCCCGACGCCCGCGTGCTGCTCGTCACCGGCGGGCCCGGTGTGGTCCGGGAGGCGCTGCGGACGTCGAAGAAGGCGATCACCGCCGGGCCGGGGAACCCCCCGGCGGTCGTCGACCAGACGGCGGACCTGGAGAAGGCCGGCCGCGACATCGTTCGCGGCGCCTCGTTCGACAACAACGTCATCTGTACGGACGAGAAGACCACCATCGTGGTCGACACGGTGGCGGACCGGCTCGTTCAGGTCATGGCCGCCAGCGGCGCCTACCGGCTCAAGGAGCACGAGCTGAAGCGCCTCGAGCGGGTCATCTTCAAGGAGATGGGCCCGCCGGGGAAGCCGGGCATGGTCAACCCGGAGTGGATCGGCAAGGACGCCGGCAAGATCCTCGGGGCGATCGGGGTGACCGCCCCCGCCGACGTGCGTCTGTTGCTGGCCGAAGTGCCCCGCGAGCACAACCTGGTGTGGACCGAGCAGATGATGCCGGTGATGCCGGTGGTTCGGGTCCAACACGTCGACGATGCCATCGATCTGGCCGTCCGTTCCGAGCACGGCTTTCGGCACACGGCGTCGATCCATTCGAGCAACGTGGCGACGATCACTCGCATGGCCAGGGCGATGAATTGCAGCATCTTCGTGGCCAACGGTCCCAACTTCTCCGGGCTCGGCCACGGCGGCGAGGGCTTCTCGTCGTTCTCGATCGCCAGTCCGACCGGCGAAGGTCTCAGCCGGCCCCGGACGTTCTCCCGTGTCCGCCGGGTCACGGTCGTCGGAGCGCTGCGCATTGTCTGACGCCGTCTCCGATCCCGACCCGGCCGTCGGACTGCTCGAGTTCGACTCGATCGCCGTGGGCATCGTCGCCGGCGACGCGATGGTCAAAGCGTCGCCGGTCGGGTCGATCTACGCCGGCACGGTGCACCCCGGGAAGTATCTGGTCCTGGTGAGCGGCGACACGGCGAGCGTGGACGAGGCGCTCGGTGCCGGCCGCGAGGTCGGCGCGGGCGCCATCGTGGACTCCGTGTTCCTCCCGGACATCCACCCTGCGGTCACCGGGACGATCGTGTCGGGGGCACCGGGCGCGTTCCCGGACGGCGAGGCCCTCGGCATCGTCGAGACCGGCAGCGTCGCCGCCGTCATCGATGCCGCCGACGCCGGCGTGAAGGCGGCGTACGTCGAGGTCGCCGCAGTGCGGCTCGCCGATGGTCTGGGGGGCAAGGGCTACGTGTTCTTCTCGGGCGTCGTGGCGGAGGTCGAAGCCGCGGTGGAAGCCGCCGTGGCGCGGGCCCAACCGACCGGTCAGCTCCTCCACCATCGCATCATCCCGCAGCTCCATGAGGCGATGATGGTCAACCTGCAGTCCGATCTCCGCTTCATGCGAAGGGTCGAGCTGCGTCCCGTGGAACGGGGGGACTGATGCAGCTCGGACGGGTCACCGGCACGGTTGTCGCCACCGAGAAGGTGACCGGCCTCGAAGGTGTGCGTTTCCTCATCGTCCAGCCGCTCGACAAATACCGCGTCCCGGTCGGCGATCCGCTCGTCGCCGCAGACGCGGTCGCGATGGCCGGGCCGGGTGAGCTCGTCTACTTCGTGGCATCTCGAGAGGCTGCAGAAGCACTGGAGGAGCGCTTCGTTCCCGTCGACCACGCCATCGTCGGCATCGTCGACGAGGTGCACTTGGGGTTCGACCAATGAAGGTCGGCCGCGTCGTCGGGACCGTGGTGTCCACGATCAACATCCCGCTCTTGGACGAGGCGCGGCTGTTGCTGTGCGACCTGCTCGATGCATCGGGGTCGAGCGCCGGGTACACGATCGCCCTCGATGTCGTCGACGCCGGTGCCGGAGAAACCGTGCTCGTGCTCGACGAAGGCAACAGCGCCCGCCAGATCCTCGGACGTAGCTGGGGAGCGATCCGGGCCGTCGTCGTCGGGGTCGTGGACTATTGGGATGCGGGCGATCCCGTGCCGGGTGGCGACCGGTAGGGTGCTCGCGGTTGTGGAAGGAGAGACGACATGACGCGGCGGGTATGGGCCGTGATTGCGGCCGTGGTACTTGTGGCGGCTGCCTGCGGCGGTTCGAGTGCCGACTGTCAGGCCGTCGCCGACGATGCGATCGAACTCGTCCAGGGACTCATCGACCAGATCGACTCGGTTGCGCCTGAGGACTTCGCGGCGATCGACGACACGCTGCTGACCGAGTTCGAGCAGGCGTTCGTGGAGCTGGAACGGCGCGCCGATGAGGCGGACTGCTCGGGACAGCAGATGTCGGACCTGATGGACGATCGTGTCGGCGACCTCACCGCCGAGAGCGACCTCGGTCGCCTCCTCGTCGCCCAGTTCAGCTCCGAGGAGTTCGGCGGGTAGCCGGCGCTGTAGCCCGGGGCGAGCCCCGCCCGACGACCGCCATCGATCTGGATCGCAAGGAGCCGCATGGGGAAATGCCTGGAGCACTCGTCCGGGGCACCTGGGCGCTCGCAACGTGTGCGCGCGCCAGTTTTGGCGATGCGTCTCGCAGCGATCGGCGTCCTCCTGGCGGGCGCCGTAGCGTGCACGTCCGCCGAGGTGCCGCCGCTGCCAGAGCCCGTCGAGGTCGAGACCTGTGATCAGATCGTCGATGTCAGTGTGCAACTCGTCGAGGTATGGGTGGGGCTGGTCGAGCAGCTCCCGGTCGACCAGCTGCTCGCCGACACACCGCCTCCCGAGTTCGCCGAGCTGGCCGAGATCGGCCGCGAGCTCGATGCACGCGCCGCTCGCCTCGGGTGCGATCCGCGTGAGCTCAATGCCGCGGTCGTCGCCCGGCTCGCCGAAAGGGATGCCGTCGACCCGGAAGGTCCCGTCGCCGAGATGGTGCTCGAATTGGTGCGAGGCGGCGTGGTGGCGGAGCTGCCTCAGACGCCGATGACCACGACTACCGTCGTGTCTCCGTGAGCTGCGACGCGGCGGCCTCGTCCAGCAGCCACGTGACGTCGTCGCTGCCGGCGGCGACCATCTGGGCCGGAAACGGTTCGGCGCCATCGAGAACGCGGGCGATCATCGATGACTTGGCTTCGCCGGTCACGATGAACACGATCCGGCGCGCGGACCACAGCAGCGGCAGGGTTGCGGTGAGGCGCCAGGTCTTCTTCGCCGGGACCCAGTTGGCGACGTAGTCGCGATCGACGATGTCGAGGGCCGCCGTCCCGGGGAAGAGCGACGCGGTGTGGCCATCGTCGCCGATTCCCAGCAGCACGAGGTCTGGTCTCCCGTCGCGATCGGCGAAGGCCGCAGCGAGCTTCGTGGCGTAGTCGGCGGCGGCCGCGTGCGGGTCGCCGAGGTCGTAGCGGGGCACCAGCAGCCGATCGGCCGCGGAACCGAGGATGCGGGTGACCGTGCCGGCGTTGGCGTCGGGGTGGTCGGGAGCGACCCATCGCTCGTCTCCGAGCCACAGGGTGACCCGGTCCCAATCGTGGGTCCCGCCGGCGAGGACGCGGTAGGTCGCCTCCGGCGTCGAGCCGCCGGCGAGGCCCACGGTCGATCCTCCGGTCTGTTGAATGGTCTCGGCGACGATTGCGGCCGCGGCCTCGGCGACGGCGGCGGCATGCGGCTTGATGACGAGCATGCCGTCACGGTACCGGGATCCGCCACCCGAGTTGCGCGATACTGCCGCCGTGGCGCGACGGTTGAAGCTCAGAGCCGGTGACGACGTGGTGACGGCCCGGCTGGCCATGCCGGCAGACGGCGGGGCGGTGGGGATCGTGCTGGCCCACGGCGCCGGCGTTGGGCAAGATCATCCCTGGATGACCGGCATGCGAGACCGGCTTGCCGGCCGGGGGCTCCCCACCATGACCTTCAACTACGCCTACACCGAGGCCGGCCGCCGTAGCCCGGACCGTCCGCCTCGCCTCCTCGCCATCCATGCCGCCGCCGCAGCGCGGATGGGTGACTACGCCGATCACGTCGTGCTGGCCGGGAAGTCGATGGGCGGCCGCATCGCGTCGCACCTCGTGGGCGACGAGGGGGTCGACGCGGCGGGGCTCGTCTACTACGGCTACCCGCTGGTGCCGATGGGCAAAGGGGAGCCGCGGGCGACGGATCACCTCGCACGCATCACCGCGCCCCAGCTGTTCTTCTGCGGCACCCGGGACCGGCTGAGCCCTCCGGACCTCATCCAGACCGTCGCCGCTCGTCTCGTCGCAGCCGAGGTCGTCGTGATCGACGGTGGCGATCACTCCTTCAACGTGCCGAAGCGAAGTGGCCGTGCGATCGAGGAGATCCTCGACCAGCTGGCCGATGTCACCGCAGCCTGGAGCCGCGGCCTCGACGCTCAGCGGTCGTCCGACGACGGCGGCGGGTGATAGCGCCCACCGGTGACCTTGCCCTTGCGCAGGTCCAGCTCCCAGACCGAGGCCTTCTTCCAGACGAGCTGATGCTCGAAGTCGACGCCCTCGTCGGCCAGGCGGCGGAGCACCCGCGAGATGACGTCGCGGTGCGTGCCGAGCACGGCCGATTGGCTGCGGAGGCCGCCGAGGAAGTCGAGCAGCTTCTTGGTCCCGGCACCCTCGAGGAGTGACGGCTCGTACGTCACGTCCATGCCGAGCTTCTCGGCGAGCGGTCGCACCGTCTGCGCGCACCGCGCGTATTCCGATGCGTACACGCCGGTGATCGGCTGGCGCAACAGCCGGGTGGTGATCGTCGCCGCCTGGCGCCGGCCTTTCGTGGAGAGCGCCCGTTCGTGATCCAGGCCGTTGCTCAGTTCCCGCTGTCCGGCGTTGGCGTGCCGGATGAGATACACGACCGACCGTTTGCCGTTGGAGATGAGCTGGCTGCCGCGGATGATCACATTGCGGTCCCGGGTGTACGAGACAATGCGAGAGGCCTTGCGTGGTGCAAGCCACCGCGCCGCATCGGCCTCCTTGTTCGGGACGAACTTGCCGGTCTCGGCCTCGAGCAGCCAGTAGCGGACGACCTTCTGCTTGCTCTTCGTGCGATAGCCGACCGCGCCGATCTCGCGCCCGAGCCGTCCCCGGTACCCGGTCTCTTCCTCGACCTCGCGGGCGGCGGCATCCTCGAAGGATTCACCGGTGTCGAGGTGTCCCTTGGGGAGCGACCAGTCGTCGTAGCGGGGACGGTGGACGAGGAGGACCTCGATGCCCTTCTTCGTCGTGCGATATACGACTGCCCCGGCTGCTTCGGCAAGCCCGTTGCGTCGCGACGTCATCGCCGCAGCCGCTCTTCGTTCCGTTCTCGCGCGTCCGACAGCTCCTGCATGCGCTCATGGCTGTTGATGCCTTCGACGGTCGGCACCTTCTCCCAGCGCTCGTCGTGCAACGACCACGCCAGCACGTCGTCGCTCATGAGGACGTCCAGAATCTGCTCGAGGCGGCGCTTGAGCCGCTCGTCGACGACGGGGGTCAGCACTTCGACGCGCCCGTCGAGGTTCCGCGTCATCATGTCGGCCGAGCCGATGTAGTACACCGCCCCGGCGACCGGGTTGCCGAATCGATAGATCCGGGAGTGTTCGAGCCAGCGGCCGACGATGGAACGGACCCGGATCGTGGGCGACAGCCCCGGTACGCCCGCCCGCAGCGAGCAGATACCGCGCACGATCAGATCGATCTCGCAGCCCTTTTGGGAGGCGGCGTACAGCTCGCTCACCATCTCCGGATCTACGAGGTGGTTGATCTTGAACAGGATGCGGCCTTCGCTGCCCTTGGAAGCCTCCTCCCGGATCCGCTTGATGATCCGCTTGCGCAACTTCGTCGGCGCCACCAGCACTCGCCGGTACTTGTGGGGCTCGCCGTACCCGGTGAGCACGTTGAACAGCTCGGACAGGTCGCGCCCCAGCTCCGGGTCGGCAGAAAAGATGCCCACATCCTCGTACATCCGCGCCGTCTTCGGGTTGTAGTTGCCCGTGCCGATGTGGGCGTAGCGGCGCAATCCATCGTCCTCGCGCCGGACCACGAGGAGGATCTTGGCGTGGGTCTTGAGACCGACGACCCCGTAGACCACGTGCACCCCTGCGTTCTCCAGCATCTTGGCCCACGTGATGTTCGCCGCCTCGTCGAACCTCGCCTTCAGCTCCACGAGGACGACCACCTGCTTGCCGGCTTCGGCGGCTGCGATGAGTGACTGCACGATCGCTTCCTCGCCGCCGATGGCGGGATCTTCGGAGGCCCAGGTGCGGTACAGCGTCTGCTTGATGGCCAGCACGCTTGGATCGGCTGCGGCCTGGGCGAGGAATGCTCCGGTAGAGGTCGCAAAGGACTCGTAGGGGTGATGGACGAAGATGTCGGCCGCCCGCATCTCCTCGAAGAAGTCGACTTCCCGGTCCGAGCCGGACTGGAGCCGAGGACCAGTAGTCGGGACCCACGGCGTCACCTTCAGGTCGGGGCGGTCCAGCCCGTACAGCTCGAAGAGCGAGCCCAGATCGAGCAGTGCGGTGCGGTAGTAGACCTGGCCGGGGGCGAGGTCCAGTTCGCGCTCCAAGATGTCGACCGCCTGCGGCGAAGCATCGGGCTCCAGCTCGAGCCGGACGGCGCCGGCCGAGCGCTGGCGGAAGCGGAGAACGGACTCCATCGCCTCGAGGAGATCGTCGGCTTCCTCCTCCTCCACGGCCAGGTCGGCGCTGCGGGTGACGCGGAAGGCGAAGGTCTCGACGACGGGATGCCCCGGGAACAGGCGATGCGCGTTGCGGGCGATCACCTCCTCGAGCGGGACGAAGCGGTGCCCGTTCACCTGCATGAACCGTGGCAGCAACGGAGGTACCTTCACCCGGGCGAACTGGTGCTCAGACCGGTGCGGGTCTTGAACGATCACCGCGAGGTTGAGCGAGAGGTTCGAGATGTACGGGAAAGGATGCGCCGGGTCGACGGCCAGCGGTGTCAGCACTGGGAACACCTGGTCCTCGAATCGGTCCTGTAGCACGGCGATCTCATCGGGAGTGAGCTCGTCGTAGCCGAGCAGCTCGATCTCGTGCTTGGCGAGCATCGGGAGGAGCTCGTCGACGAAGAGGCTGTCGATCCTGGCGAACAGCGCCGAGACGCGGGTGCGGATCGCGTCCATCTGCTCGCGCGGTGTCATGCCGTCGGCGGTCGGCGTCGTGACGCGGCCCGCGATCTGGTTGCTGATGCCCGCAACCCGGACCTGGAAGAACTCGTCGAGGTTCTGCGCGACGATCGCGACGAACTTGAGGCGCTCGAGCAAGGGGAGCTCGGGGTCCTCGGCGATCGCCAGCACGCGCTCCTGGAATGCGAGGAGCGACAGCTCGCGATTGATGAAGTGCTCCGGCTGGGTCATCGGGGCAATCGTAAACGACGTTTCGGGCGTCCGGCACGGGTTCTTGCGGCCGGCGCACGTATACGCTGCTCCGCATGCCGCGCGGTCTCGTCTTGGCGACTGCTCTTTGCCTCGCCCTCGCCGGGTGCGGGGGAGGGGCAACGGCGCCCGTCGTCGCGGGGCTCGAGTCTGTGTGCGGCGCCAACTTCTGCATCAAGTACCCCGGAGGATGGGACATCGTCGATCAGGGCGACGAGTTCATCTCGTTGGAGCACCCGCTGGCACCGGAAGACGTGGTGGCCACGGTCGGTCAGGTGAACATGGAGGGCGTGCTCAGGGCTTCAGGCAGCGAATGGCCACAGCCCGCCGCCGCGGTCGTCGAGAGCTTCTGGGGCCTCATCGACGGCGGTGGGGCGGAGCTGGCGACGTTGCGCCCCCGCCGAGATGGCTCGGTCGGTTCGTTCGGCTCCTTTGCCGGCGGCCGCCTCTGGTACCTGCTTGCGCCCATCGAGGGGCGCCGTGCCGTCGGTGTGGAGATCCGCGGACCGAACTCGTCGTGGTCCACCCACGCCGAGGCGATCATGGACTCGCTGCTGATCGTGGAGCCCTGAAACTGCGGCGCCGGGCCGGTGGTGCGGATCAGCCGGGGGCGGCGTCACGCCGGTGCGATCAGCCCAACGTCCTCGAGGTCGCGCTTCCAGCGGTCGATGATCGTCTGATCCTGGAACGGGCTCCGCTCCAACCAGGCGCTCACGTCGACCGCGGGGAAGCGTTCTCGGATCAACTCGGCGGTCGCTCTCGCCCGGCGCTCCATCCCCAGCTCGCTCAGGGCTGCGGCCAGTACGAGGAGCGCCTCGAGGTTGTTCGGCTGGTACTCGAGCACCATGTCGGCGACCGCCGCGGCCTGCTCGAGGCGTTCGCCGACGAAGAGCGAGCACGCCTTGACCGTGGGGTACCAGGGTTTGTTCAAGCCGGTGAGACGCATCGCGATGTCGAGGAGATCGACGGCCTTCTCCCACTGACCGAGATAGCGCCGCACGCTGCCCTCCAGCCCGTAGGTCACGTCACAGGTCGGGCGCATGATCTCGAGTCGTTCCATCGCCTCGAGCGCTTCCTCCTCACGGCCCTGGGACATCAGCACGGCGGCGATCACAGCCTGAGCCATGCCGGTCGGATCGCCCACGGACAAGCCGGCCCTGGCTTGGTCGCGTGCCAGATCCAGCAGCCCTCCCGGGTTGGGTCCCCACTCGTTGGCGGCTCCGATCCAGTTGGCGAACGCAGCCAGGACGTAGCCATAGGGCTGCTCGGGGTGGGCTGCGGCTACTTGGTCGAAGAGGTCGACTGCCCTGGTCCACCCTTCTTGCGTGTCGCTGCGCAGGTGATACCAACCCAGGTAGATGTTCTCGATCGCCTCTGCGCTGTCGAGATCCGCGTACAGGCCGGCGGGCTCGCCCACGATCAGTTCGACCTCGATGGAGCGCGCCACCTCATCGGCTGCCTGGTCCGAGAAGAAGAACAACTCGTCGGCCGGTACGGTCCACTTGTGGGTCTTGACCACGTTCATCGTCGTGACGTCGAACAGGGTGGCGTAGAGCCGAACGCGGTCGCCGACCTGGTGGACGCCGGTTTCCAGCATGTAGCGCGCCGTTGCCGGGGCTCCGTCTCCCGGCTCCGTCTTCGCATCAACGACGTTGAGTTGGGGCACTTGGGCGAGCCGGTGGACGAGGTCGGTCCGAACCACGCCGGCGGCCGCCCGCACCGCGCCGTCCACCGACTCCGTGTGAATCGGCAGCACGGCAACGGTCGGTGACTCCAGCGACAACGCTTCCCACGTCGTCGCGGCCGCGTCGTTGCTCGGCAGATCAACGAACTCGTAGACGTCGACCTGCTCTGGGATGTTCTTGAGGCGCTGCCGCCCGATGGGTCGGAAACGCAGTGCCGGCTCATCCAGGGCTCGGTAGACCCGTCCCGACGCACTCACTCCCCCCGGGCTGGCGATCGCCTGGATGCGGGCCGCGATGTTGAGCGCGTCGCCGAAGTGCCGGCCCTCCGTCACGACGACCTCGCCCTGGTCGAGACCCATGCGGAAGCGGACCCACTGCGCCTGGGGGAGGTCGCCGTTCCGCGTCTCGATCTCGGCAGAGATGGAGATGGCCGCAGCCACTGCGGCGGTGGAATCGTCGAAGATCGCCATGAAGTTGTCACCCACGAAGCTGATGAGTGTGCCGCCGTGCTCGCCGACCTGCCGCTCGACGAGATGGTGGTACTCCGCCATCGTCGCCGTCGTGGCGGCGACGTCGTTGGCCAGCAGCCGGCTGTAGCCGACGACGTCTGCGTTGAGCGCTACCAGTTCTCGAGGGCCGCCGGCTGCTTCCGTCATAGATCACCCACGTGAGTCGCCCCGGCAATCTACCGGCTGGTTCGCCGGTCCGCCGGGCTCTTTGCCGGTCTCGCCAGCTCTGTGGGGTGCGAACCGGCGTACACTTCGCGGCACATGGAGACCCTCCGCATCACCGGGGGCGCGGCGCTCTCGGGTGAGGTGGCTGTGCTGGGCGCCAAGAACGCCGTGCTCAAGCACATGGTGGCGACGTTGCTCGCACCGGGCCGCCACGAGCTCACCAACGTGCCCGGAATCATGGACGTGACCATCATGGGCGAGGTGCTCCGCTACGTCGGCGCCGACTGCGCCGCCGACGGTTCCCGGCTCGTCATCGACGTCCCCGACGATCTCCGCCCGGAGGCGCCCCTCGATCTGGTGCGCAAGATGCGAGCCTCGATTCTCGCCTTGGGCGCCCTGCTCGCTCGACTTGGTGAGGCGAGGGTCGCTCTTCCCGGCGGCGACGACTTCGGCTCGCGACCGATCGACATGCACCTCGACGGCCTGCGGTCGATGGGCGCCGAGTTCGTGCTCGAGCACGGGGTGCTCAGAGGAACGGCTCCCGGCGGCCTCCGCGGCACGGACGTCTTCTTGGAGTTCCCGTCGGTGGGAGCAACCGAGAACATCATGCTGGCGGCCGTGCTGGCGCGGGGACGAACGAGCATCAGCAACGCCGCTCGGGAGCCGGAGCTGGCCGACCTCGCCGAGCTGCTCAACAAGATGGGCGCCAAGGTCTCCGGCGCCGGGACGTCCACCATCGAGATCGAAGGGGTGCCGAACCTGGGACCCGTTCGCCATCGAGTGGTGCCGGATCGTCTCGAGGCGGGCACGTACGTCATCGCCGGGGCCATCTCCGCGGGTGAAGTGACCGTGCGCGGCTGCGTTCCCGACCACCTGCGGATGGAGTTGCGGAAGCTGGAGGAAGCCGGTTGCGAGGTCGAGACGGGCTGTGACTCCATCAGCGTCCGCGGCCCGGAGCGCCCTCGCGCCGTCGACTTCGCCACACTGCCGTATCCCGGGTTCCACACCGACATGCACCCGCAGATGGTGTCTTTCCTCGCCACTGCCGAGGGCACGTCCTTGATCACGGAGAACGTGTACGACGCCCGGTTCCGCTACATCGGCGAGCTGAACCGCATGGGCGCCGACATCCAGACCGATGGCTCCCACGTCGTGATCCGCGGCGTCGAGCGCTTGAGCGGTTGCGAAGTCGACGGCTGCGACATCCGC